>CAZHIG010000031.1:0-9522 GCA_964532705.1 uncultured Erysipelotrichaceae bacterium | reverse complement strand
TAAAAGCTCAACAAGCCATCTAAAAGCGGATTTCGATCCGCTTTTATTGTGTCTTCACCACAAAGACACGACCTTTATGAATTTTTAGTTTTACTCTGTCTTCAATCCACTCATTGCTTAGGGTTAAACGTGTCAAAGCATTTATCTCAAAGTTTTGAAGTGGATACACACATTTTTCTAAACTAATGACGGCGTTTGTAAACGTAAAAACAGAGAATTTTTGATAATTCTCTTTATCGAGTTCATACTCCCCTTCATCATAGCCTTGAATGGACTGTGTTTCATCCATCAGGATCACTTGAGGATGCTTAAACATCAAACTCAAATTGATGTGTTGATGATCGACTCTTTGACCTAAGGCTCCATAAACATAGATTTTTTGATACCCCTGTTGTAAACAGAAATTAATTGCCAATTCAGAGTCACTTTCATCTTTTTGGCTAGAATACACTTTTGAAGAGTGTGCAGCCTCTAGAATTCTTCGTTTATCATCAAGACTAACAGAATCAAAATCACCCACTGCATATACCAATGGATAACCCGCGTTAAGAATGGCAAGAGCGCCTGATTCTACACCAATGCAATCGCCTTCTACATTAAACTCAGTGTTTCTTAAGACGAGCGTCGCTACAGTTTCCATAATGTTTGAATGTTTTCTTGGATGTTTCCTTTAAAAATATACGAACCAGCAACCAATACATCCACTCCAGCATTTAAGCAAAGCTTAGCCGTAGTGGCATTGATTCCACCATCTACCTCAATCAAAGCTTTAGAATTCACTTTTCTAAGTTCTGATTTAATGGCTTCAATTTTGGGTAGTGACTCTTCCATAAAACTTTGACCCCCAAAACCCGGTTCAACACTCATTACTAAAACCAAATCTAAATCTTCTAAGTAAGGAAATATGGATTCAACGGGTGTTTGAGGTTTAAGAGAAATTCCAACTTTACGACCTTTTGCTTTGATGTTTTCAATTAACGCTTTAGGATCTTTTGTAGCTTCAATATGAAAGGTAATTAAATCGGCTCCAGCATCAATGAATATAGGCGCAAAAAACTCAGGATTACTGACCATAATATGAACATCAAAAAACAGTTTAGAATGTTTTCTAAGTTGTGAAACAATCTCTGGTCCAAAAGATAAATTCGGCACGAAATGCCCATCCATAATGTCTAAATGTAGCCATTTAGCATTGCTTTGTTCAATCTCTTGAATTTGGGGAATCATCTTTGAATAATCCATCGATAATACAGATGGGGCAATTATCATAAATATATCTCCTTAGTGTTTTGAATGAGTTGTACAACTTCAGTGTAATGCTGATAACGGTCCGCATCAATCTTTTGATCTTGAACAGCTTGTTTGATGGCACACTTTGGTTCATTGATGTGCAAACAATTTCTAAAGTGACAGTGATCTCGATAGGGATCAAATGCACTCACCAAATAACTTAATTGATCTAAAGGTATGGCATTAAATTCAAGCGAAGAGAAACCTGGCGTATCCGCAACCCAGCCTTGTGCTACTTCATACAACTCGACATGTCGGGTGGTGTGTTTACCACGGCCTAGGGCTTTTGAAATTTCTTGAGTATGTAAGACAAATTCTGGATTCAATCGATTCAGTAAGGTGGACTTACCCACGCCCGATTGGCCTGTCAAAACGGAGATTTTATGGGCAATCACATCTTCTAATCCAATGATTTCTTGACCTCTATATACTCGAATAATGCTTAATCCTTCATTTTCATATTGATTTAAAGCTATATGAATTGGATCATCATCCAGGATTAAATCCATCTTCGTCACAATTAAAACTGGACTAATTCCAGCATTCTTGATCAGCCACACAAACCGATCCACCAATTGAGTAGAAAAATCAGGTTTACGAGCACTCATCACAATTAAAGCTTGATCTACATTC
Organism: uncultured Erysipelotrichaceae bacterium; assembly: GCA_964532705.1. Classification (GTDB taxonomy): domain Bacteria; phylum Bacillota_I; class Bacilli_A; order Erysipelotrichales; family Erysipelotrichaceae; genus UBA2212. The sequence continues at coordinate 7,599 of CAZHIG010000031.1, read as the reverse complement.
GCAATCACAGGACGTCTTAATACAGTACGTCTTCTCTCAAACGACTGCATCACCACTTGGTCATCCTTGATTTGATACTCGATCCAATCCCCGACCATGGGAGATTCTTTGAGTTTCATTTTCCCTGCAGCAACTGCGATTAAACGCTTGTGGTTTTCATCCAAAAGCGTATATCGATTTGATATTTGCTTGATAAGAAGTGCTTTGGGCATTAATAATAACTCAAAGTGATGCTGTTATCACTGGCTTGTGTATAGAACGTTAAAGGATCTGGACTGATGCTAACCACCACCCCATAATTCAGTTTGGCTTTTTGTTGTTCAGTCAAACCATCTGTTGAAAGTTGAACCAAAGTCACCATCGCGCCTAAAGATTCCAATTGACTTTGCGCAGAAGCAATGTTTAAACCGACCAATTGTGGAATTAAAAATTCAATCGGAGAAGCCACAATCAACTTCATTTCATACGAACGTTTAGGATCAAGTTTAGCACCTGGTAATAATAATTCTTGATTGACGATAGTTCCTGTTGCAACATCCGCAATGGCGATACGCTCAATCTTAATGGTAATTTTTGAATCGCTTAAGCTGTTTTGCACATCCGTTATGTTTTGACCCACATAGTTTTCAAGCACGATGTACTTACCCTCTGATAGAGTCAGTGTCAAAGTCGAACCACGATCCAGTTCTGAATTGCTTGCGGGGGATGTCTTAACCACCAGTCCTGCTTCAATATCATCCGTTAAAGTATATCGAATGTTTCCAATGCTTAGACCACTATCGAGTAGAGCATCTTCTGCTTCTTGTAAGGTCATCATTGTTAAATCTGGCACCACCACTGTGGGTGAAATACTTTCAAAAATTCCGCTCATGGCTAACAGCATGATGGTAAGTAGACTGGAAACAACAAGGATCGTCATACCAAATACAGTCTGAAAAAACTTTGGTTTTTGATTTGATATCACATCCACACGATCCATCATGATGGTATCATCATTTGATTTTTCTTCACTAAGAACAAGTTTGGCAACATGTCGATTCTTTTCACTTAAAGCACTACGCAAATCTTCTAAGAAAGCCTGCGCATTCATGTATCTTAAGCGTTTATTTTTAGCCGTGGATTTGATGATGATGTTCTCAATGGATTGAGGAAGACTTGGGTTAAATTCTCGAACACTGGGGATGTCATCCTTCAAGTGCTTCATCGCAACTTGTACCGCTTGATCCCCATGGTGAGGCACTTGACCTGTCAATAATTCATAAAAGGTAATGCCCAAGGCATAAATGTCACTTTGAAAACTGGCGCTTTCACCACGGGCAAGTTCAGGGGCTAAATAATGAACAGAACCCATAACTGTATCGGCTTGGGTCAATTGAAGTTGATCAGAAACAGTCGCAATTCCAAAATCTGTGATTTTTACAGTCCCATCATCTTTGACCAGAATATTTTGAGGTTTTATATCACGATGAATGATGTTTTTATCGTGCGCTTCTTTAACGGCTGAAACCAGTTGATCCATGATGGATATGGCTTCATGTTTTTCCATCGCTCCACGTTGACCAATTAACTCTTTTAAGGTCTTACCCTTAATGTATTCCATCACAATGTAGTGATCAGAATCTTCTTCTCCCACATCATAAATTTCAACAATATTTGGATGATTGAGTTGAGAAGATGCATTGGCTTCTCTTTGAAATCTAAGCAGGGATACTGGATCCATGGCCATAGATGCTCTAAGTGTTTTAATCGCAACTTCACGATTCAAAAAAGCATCATGGGCCAAATACACATCTGCCATTCCACCTACGCCTAAACGTTTAACAATGTGATAACGATTCGCAAGTAATGACTTCATTGTTTTTGCCTCATCAGTGCAATGGCAATGTTGTCGTAAGCACCTCTATCCAAGGCTGCTTTTTCTAAAGCGTTCGCATTCTTTTCTGCTTGAGAATTCTGAGTTAGAATACTTTCAATTTCTTCGTCACTCAACATGCCATGCAGTCCATCTGAACACAAAAGAATGCCTTCTATTTTTTCATCAAGAGTAAAAAAGTCGACTTTAAAATCTGAAACAACCCCAAGGACTTGAGTTAATACAGATCTTTGTGGATGTGTTTTTGCTTCTAAGGCAGTAATTTTATTTTGTTTAATTAAATCATTAACTAAACTGTGATCATCACTGATTTGAACCAGTTTGTTTTCAATGAATGCATACGCCCTTGAATCCCCTACATTGGCTATGACCACTGAAGTTTTCCCAATGAGAGCAGCTACGAGTGTTGTCCCCATCCCTTGATAGTTTGGATTTTGATTGGATGCTTCAAGAATTTTTTGATTGGCTTCATGAATGTTTTCATAAAGCCAGTCTTGATACTGGTCTTCTTGTAGTTTTGATTTTTTAAAGACAGCTTCAAAATGCTTAAGCGCTAAGGCTGAAGCCACTTCGCCTGCTTTGGCTCCGCCCATTCCATCACACACCAACAGTAAAGTACTTTGATTTTTATGGGCAATTAAGACTTGATCTTGATTGCTAGAACGAAGTAAGCCGATGTTTAATCTTGAAGCAAAAGATCTCATAACTTCCCTTCAGCTTTTGCTCTAAGTTGTCCACAAGCCGCATCAATGTCCGAACCATGTTCTTGCCTTAAGGTGCATTTAACCCCAAGTTTGGTGAGTTGATCGTAAAATTTCATGGCAGACACAAAATCCACAGCTTGAAAACCGTGTTCATCTACCGTATTGTAGGGAATCAAATTGACATATGCATTCATGCCTTTTATCAGTTTAGCCAATTGTTGGGCATGAATTTCTTGTTCATTCACCCCTTTTAACAAAATGTATTCAAAGGTAATGCGACGATTATTGAGTTCACTGTACTCTTTTAATGAAGCCATTAACTCTTTTAATGGATACGCTTGATTGATGGGCATCAAAGAGGATCTCAGTTCATCATTGGGTGCATGTAAACTGATGGCTAAATTGTATTGATATTTGGATTGTGCAAATTCTTTAATCTTAGGCACAATACCACATGTAGAGACCGTTAAGTGTCGAGCCCCAATTGCTAAGCCTTGTGTATCATTGATAATCGATAAGAATTTCATCACATTGTAGTAATTATCAAAAGGTTCACCAATCCCCATCACAACACAGTGAGATACGCGTTCTTGTGTGGCATCAAGTTCTTGTTGAACATACATGATTTGTGCAACCATCTCATCAACCGTTAAATCACGATTCTTCTTTAGTAAACCAGAAGCACAAAACTTACAGCCCATGTTACAACCGACTTGCGAAGTTACACAGACACTCTTTCCGTAATCATGATGCATTAAAACGGTTTCAACTAAAAAACCATCCTTGAGTTCAAATAGATATTTAACCGTTCCATCACTGGATCTTTGTTGAGTTCTTAATTTTAAAGGATTAACCGTAAACCATTCATTCAGTTGAGCAATAAATGCCTTATTAACATCACTCATGGCTTCAAAAGAATCGACATGTTTGCGATACAACCATTGATAAATTTGAGTCGCACGATAGGGTTTTTCACCTTTGGCACTGACATAGTTTTTTAAGTCTTCTAGACTATACGCATAGATCGAATTTTTCATCATGAATATCTTACCACAGTCAAGCCAAACGTTTGAGTTTAGCCATGTAAAAGCCATCGGAGTCATAGGTGAATGGGAAAATGGTTTCTTCTTGAATCAAGGTATAATTTGGATATTTTTTTAGAAACATAGATATTTGTTGTTCATTCTCTTTTTTATTGAGTGTACACGTAGAGTAAACAACTGTACCCTCAACTTTACACAGATCACTGATCGATTCTAAGATATCAGCTTGAACTTTAATGACTTCATCTAAATCTTTGGGTTGAAGTCGAAGTTTGATGTCTGCTTTGCGTCTAAGTACGCCTAAACCCGAACAAGGCACATCAGCCAGTATTAAATCATAAGACTGATGATTTAAAGTTTGATCAAGTTGTGTCGCATCTGCAATACGTGCCTCAACATTTGTAATGCCTAAACGAGCCATCAAAGATTCAACCAATTCAATTCGATGAGGATGTAAATCAAAGGCATCAATATGACCAGAATTCTTCATCAAAAGTGCGAGTGAGGCTGTTTTAGAACCCGGCGCACTGCAGACATCTAAGACATTCATATTGGGTTTTACCCCAGAAAATTCAGCCACAAAAGCAGAAGCTTCATCTTGTGGGTAAAGATAGGCATCCTTGACCCAATCCGAGTGAATCAGATTCTCTTTTGATAAGATAACATCGTCTGCCAAAGCAGAGAGTTGAATCCCCTCAATCGCAAGAAACTCATTTGTAGATTTCTTCAAGGTATTGACGTGATAACACAATTTAGCAGGTTCTAATAAGCTGACCGCAATCTTTTGTGCCGTTTCTTTTCCATAATGAGCCATCCACATTTTGTACAACCAATTTGGGATGGCGTGATTCAGCGCAAAAGACTCCTCTTCATTTTCACGAACAATTTCTGCTTTCGCATGATCTACCAGTTTTCTTAAGACGGCATTTACCATCGAAGCGGCATAGGGTGCCACTTGATGGGCCAGTTCAACAGATTCATGAATGATGGCATAGACCGGTAACTTATCAAAATAACGCAATTGTGAAACAGCTAAATCCAAAAGCACCGCAACTTTAGCTTTAGGCTGTGTCTTAACTTCTTTCGACCATAAGGCTCGAATAGTGATTTGATTTTGTAGCGTTGTATAGACCAATGAGGTACATAAACTTTGATCTTGAGGACTCACCAAAGCTAAATTTTTCTTTAAACTTAAATTCGCGTAAGCATCCTTAAGATAGACCTCTACTAAAATTTCATAGGCCATTTCGCGTGCAGATTTCAAAATAAACTCCTGGGATTGACATCAACACTGAGTTCCATGTCATATTTTAAAGATAAATTGGGCATCAAACGATTGAGCTCATCGCGAATCAGTTCAAGATCTTTAGCTTTAAGGATTAATCTTGAACGATATCGATTCATAACTTTGCCTAAATCAGAGGGGCCTAAAACAGTAATCGATGGATCAAAAGAAGGAATGATATGACGTAAAACATCACTGCCTTCAGTGGGTTTAGATGCACTGATGCTTAAGGTCACTAAATATTGATACGGCGGATTTTGACTGAGATGACGATACTGCATTTCTTTAACAAAAAAGCTTTCATAGTCATGACTTAAAGCTGCTTGAATGGCGTAGTGATCTTTGAGTCGTGTCTCAACAATCACTTCTCCTTCAATATCTTTTCGGCCTGCCCTACCGGCGGTTTGAACCAATAAATCAAAGCCATCTTCAATGCTTCGATAATCCATCCCTAGTAAAGATTGATCAATGCCTAAGATGATGCTTAAGCTCACCATCGGCATGTCTAAACCTTTCGCAATCATTTGAGTGCCGACAAGAATATCCGCTTCGTGACGTTCAAATTGAGAAAGAATTTTCTCATGGCCATTTTTAACACTGGTGGTATCACGATCCATTCTTAAAATACGTGCTTCGTTAAAATGAGAACTCAAAACTTCCACCAGTCTTTGTGTCCCCAACCCCAGTGTTCTTATGTATTGAGATGAACATTTTGGACACGATTCAACCATAAGCATTTCATAAGCACATTCATGACATTTGAGCTTGTGATCTTCTTTGTGATAGTGCAGTAAGCGATCACACTGTGGACAGTCCATCGTATGATGACAAGACATGCACTCAACGATGGGTGCGTACCCACGTCGATTCAATAAAATGATCACTTGTTCTTTTTTAGCCAATCGATCTTCAATGGCTTTAAGACTTTCTTGACTTAGGGGTTCTTTATTAAGACGGTTGGGCACAACTGCTTTAAGTGTTGGTAGTATTCCTTGAACACGTTTGTTTAAACGCACTAAGTGATATACGCCTTTAGATGCTCTCGCAAACGTTTCAAATGAAGGCGTTGCAGAGCCTAAAACAACACGACTCTGATGTTTTTTAGCGCGTTCAAGCGCAACATCTAAAACATGATATCGAGGTTGAGAGTCTTGTTTATACGATCCATCATGTTCTTCATCAATCACGATTAAGGCTAAATCTACAAAAGGTAAAAAAATCGCAGAACGAGTGCCCACAACCAGTAAAGCTTCTTGATTCAAAATGCGCTTGTATTGAAGATAACGTTCTGTTGGATTGAGATGTGAATGGTAGACAACCACATCTTGTCCAAAACGATCTTGGACTCTTTGAATCATTTGTGGGGTTAAACCAATTTCTGGCACTAAAAGTAAAGCTTGTTTTTTAGCTTGGATGGCTTCTTCGGCTAAGGCTAAATAAATTTCTGTTTTACCTGAGCCTGTGGTTCCAAATAAACAAACAGGTTTGTCAGAACTTCTAATTTGATTCAAAGCACTGACTTGTTCATCGCTTAATTTAGGTGCATGATTTCTTGTTTCAATGGGCTTAACTTGATATGAAGCCTCGACCACTTCAAGTTCCAGACAGCCTTTTTGAATGAGTGTATCCAAAACTGTTTTATATTTTTTCTTGGCAAGTGTGTAATTTTCATTATCCAACACAGATTCATAGACATGCCTTTGTTTAGGACTCAGTTCTATGTGTACATCCCGTTTATGAAGAATGCGCTCTTTTTTAATGCTGACATGAGAACTTCTAATGTTTTTCGCTTTTGGTAGCATGGCCTGAAAACAACTGATGGTCGAACTCATAAAATGATGAGACATCCATTCGCCCAGTTGAATGAGTTCTTCATTTAAAACAGCTTCATCATCGAGCACTTCAAGCACATCTTTGAGTTCATAACTCAATTCTTCTTCATGATAGGGATAGCTTTGAATGACAAAGCCCAAAACAATTTGATTGCCAAAAGGTACTTTAACCCGCATCCCACGTGTACAAGTGTTGGGGGCTAAGTAACTGTAGACTTGGTTGAGTCTTAAGCTTCTGTGTTCTAAATAAAGATCCACACGATGTTTTAACATATGCCCCATTATAACAAAAAAAGAATAGCCTTAAGCTATTCCATATGTCGTTTAATGATCAGGGATATAATTTCAGCCGCAAGCTCAGGATCTTCATTACAAACCACAAATTTGTACGATCCAACAAGTTCCATTTCTTTGGCAGCTTTGGCTAGACGTTTAGAAACAATGGCTTCATCTTCCGTTCTACGTCCTCGAATTCTTTTCTCAAGCTCTTCCATACTGGGCGGAACTAAGAAGATGGTTAAGGCATCTTCGACTTTAGCTTTCACTTGGGAGGCCCCTTGTACTTCAATTTCAAGCAACACATTTTTACCTTGATTACGCAAATCTTCAACGGCTTTGAGTGGGGTTCCATAATAGTTTCCAACAAATTCTGCATATTCAATGAGTTCATCTTTTTCAATGGCTTCTAGGAAGCGTTCTTTAGAAACAAAGTGATAATCGACACCATCCACTTCGCCAGGTCTTTGAGTTCGAGTGGTCATCGAAACTGAGAAAGCAATGTTTAAGCTAGGGTCTTTTACAAAAATACTTCTAACCGTCCCTTTTCCAACACCACTGGGTCCACTTAGAATAATCAACAAGC
>CAZHIG010000030.1:0-9582 GCA_964532705.1 uncultured Erysipelotrichaceae bacterium | reverse complement strand
TTGGAATGCAAAGCTTAAGCCTAGATCTTATTTATATCTCAAATCAAGAAGATGTAGATTTCTTTACTCAAAACCTAGAGTTACTATCGGCTAATCTCAGTCAAGGTATCTTAGATTATTTGAGGATAAAACCATGACTTTGCAAATTTATGATTTAAAAAAAGGTTTTGGAATTGATGAACTGTTTAACCATTTAAGTTTTGAGCTGAAACCCAATGAGAAGATGGCTTTAATTGGTCGTAATGGTTGTGGAAAAACAACCTTACTAAAGATTATTGCTGGTCATCTAGAAATGGACGATGGTCAGATTTTTAAGCCTAAGGATATGCAGATTGGCTATTTGTCTCAATCCAATTTACCTCAGTTTGATCTATCTGTTCAATCTTACATTCATGAAATCTATCGTGACATTTTTAGAATGGAAAAACAATTGTCAAATTTTGAAGAAAAGTTAAGACAAGATCACAGTGAAGAAATCTTGAACCAGTATGCCAATTTACAGCAAGCGTTTGAATTGGCGGGTGGGTATACCTATCAAAGCGAGATGGATACTGTTTTAAGTCAGTTTGGATTTAGCAAGACAGAGTATGATCGCTCTGTGATGAGCTTTTCAGGAGGTGAAAAAACGCGTTTAGCTTTTGCCCGTCTTCTGTTAAGCAAGCCAGACGTATTGATTTTAGATGAACCTACCAACCATTTGGATTTATCAACCATCGAATGGTTAGAGACTTATCTAAAAAACTATCCAAGATCGGTCCTGTTTGTTTCGCATGACCGGATGTTCATCGATCGAATTGCGAAAGTAATTTTGGAGCTAGAAGATGGTGAGTTGACGCGTTACCCAGGAAATTATTCCAATTACCTGGTACAAAAAGCACTTAATCTAGAGAAACAAGCCAGTGCGTATACTCGACAACAAAAAGACATTCAACGATTAGAACAATTAATTGAAAAATTTCGATACAAGAAAAACAAAGCGAAATTTGCGCAATCAAAAATTAAGTATTTAGATCGTATGGAACGCATCGATCCTGTCAAAAAAGAATCCAGATCTTTTCATGGAACGTTTCACGCTCGCCTTAGAGGCGGAAAGCATGTCTTAACCCTTAAAGAGTTTAAGGTTGGGTATGATTCTGTTTTATCAAGCATAAACCTAGAACTTCTTGCACATCAACATACCGCAATTGTTGGCGATAATGGAATTGGAAAGTCAACATTTCTTAGAACTCTTCTGAATGAAATACCTGCATTAGGCGGAGATGTTTTATGGGGCCATCAAATCGAATTGGGATATTTTGATCAAGAGCAAGTTGAATACCAAAGTCAAGATACAGTCTTGGAAGACTTATGGAATGCCTATCCTGAACTTACAATGACTGAAGTTCGCACAGTATTAGGTTCGTTTTTATTTACTGCAGATGAAGTTTTCAAAGAGGTTCAAGTATTATCTGGAGGAGAGAAAGTTCGTTTAGCCTTAGCAAAATTAATGTTGAAGCAAGCCAATCTTCTTATTTTAGATGAACCGACCAATCATCTAGACATTCCAGCGAAAGAAGCATTAGAAAAAGCCCTTGCGGATTATGAAGGAACCTTACTCTTTGTTTCACATGATCGATACTTTATTCAAAAGATGGCAAAACAAGTTTTGAAGATTGAAAAAGACAGTTGTAAACTTGAACCTTTAGAGACAGCTTTTATCTATGAAGAAAAAACAAACGACTTCATCCATGAGAAGGTAATTGAAGTTATTCCTAGTGAAAGTAAACAACAATCTAAGTCTCGACTCCTTAAACAAATCCAAAAAATTGAAGCTCAAATATCGGAAAGGGAGACACTGCTTGAAGAAAAGCGTCAACTGCGCTTTGATCCAGAATACTATCATGACCATATAAAGATGAAAGATCTCGATGAAGAAATTGATGAAATTCACAACCATATTGCAGCCTTAATGAAAGACTGGGAGAGTCTACATGAAAGCATTGAGAGTACATAAATAAAAAGCTATAATATCAACGTAAACCCTAGGAGGAAACAAAATGGGAAAATGTCTTATTGGCCAATCTGGCGGACCGACTTCAGTCATTAACGCCACATTAGCAGGGATTGTTAAAGCGAACCAACTTAATCCAGTCTATGATCAAGTACTGGGTGGTTTAAATGGAATTGAAGGGATTCTTCAAGAACGTTTTGTTGATTTAACACATATGAGTGAAGATGAGAATCGTGTTTTACGTCAAACCCCTTCAAGTGCATTAGGTTCATGTCGTTATAAGCTCAAACGTTCCAACATTGCTGATTTTGAAAAAATCATGGCTATTATGAAAAAACACGGTATTGATACTTTGTTTTATATCGGTGGAAACGATTCGATGGATACAGTAGCTGCTTTGAGTGAATATGCTGCTGAACATAAGATTACTGATTTGCGTTTTGTGGGCTGTCCAAAAACGGTTGATAATGACTTGATGGTGACTGATCACTGTCCTGGTTATGCCAGTGCAGCAAAGTTTATTGCGCAAACTCAACTTCAAACCTGGTTGGATGTAAATGTTTATACCCGTCAAGAAGTCTTTATTTTAGAAACCATGGGCCGTGATGCAGGATGGTTAGCAGCCAGTGCATGTGTGACAGATAAAGTAGATTTATTGATTTTACCAGAAATCCCATTTGATAAAGAAGTCTTCTTAAGTGAAGTTAAGAAATCGATTGATGAAAAGAATAAATGTTATGTTGTTGTGTCTGAAGGCGCAAGATATGCAGATGGAACTTACCTAGCAGCAGGCGAAGCTAAAAACGATGGTTTTGGACATGCTGTATTAGGTGGAGCAGGCAATGCGGTTAAGAACATCATTCTAGAAAGTGGCGTTGCTTCACGTGCCAAAGTTCAAGATTTATCGACTGCTCAAAGATGTCACGCAACTGAACAATCCTTAGTGGATGTTGAAGAATCTTTTAAATTAGGCATGAGTGCACATATGCATTCTCAAGATCCTAAGTTTACTGGACACATGGTGGGTGTAAAACGCAAAGCGGGTCCAAAATACGATGTTGAATACTTTGCAACACCAGCATCGAATGTTGCAAATCATGTTAAGAATTTCCCTATTGCTTGGGCAAAACCGAATTATCGTGGGATTACACAAGAGGCCATTGATTATATCAAACCTCTCATTCAAGGCACACCAGTGATTCTTGAAGAAGATGGCTTCCAACGTTACGTTAAACCTTACTATATGAAATAATGAAAATCCTCACTAATGTGAGGATTTTTTTAAAGGATCGAATAGATATAAACAAATAAGATTGCTTCTAGAAATATCAAAAGCGTAAATAGATAGAAACTAAATGAGGGTTTGGCTCTTCTTTCCTCTTTAAAGCTTCGATAAGCAAACATGTCTCGATAACGTGCTTTGTCAGTCTCATCTAGATCATTGTATTTCTTCATCAGTACTAAATAGGTTTTTCGAAACGAATATCCAAAGACGTCAAAATAGCCAAACTGTTCTAAAAAGATGAATCCACTGATCAAAAGAGCAAAAATGCTCATAAACCCTAAACTATCTGTAAAACTTAAAACTCGATTCCCATTCAAGATTGCGATTAATAAAGATATACCGTTGGCTACGATTAAAGTAATAAATGTTTTTTTCATCCTTATTATTATACACAAGTTCAAAAAGTAAACGTATGGTAAGAAATGAAACAATTTACATTTACTTTCTTTATTTTCACATTTCTCATCAAATTTATTGACAATGGGTTACACATCGTTATAATTTACTGTATACACTTTTGTGTAGAAGGGAGAGTATATGAAGACTCTATTTAAATTGTTAGTTGTATCTTTAATTGCTGCAACGACTCTTGCTGGATGTTCTCCTCAAGTCGAACTTGGTGCTGTCATCAATATGTTCGAAGGCGAAGATATTCCTTCATTAGACGTAAGCAATGCTACTGACGCCGTTTCCTTCAATTCACTTGGTAACGTTATGGAAGGCTTGGTTCGCCAAGGTCCTGTTGCTGGTGAAATGGTTGCTGGTGTTGCTGAATCCTGGACTTGGGATGAGGCGAGCTTAACTTGGACCTTTGAATTGAACAAAGATGCCAAGTGGGTAAACTCTTTAGGAGAAGAACAACGTGCTGTAACAGCTGCTGACTTTGTCTATAGCTGGGATCGCGTTACCACTGGAGAAGCTTACCAATACGCATTTATGATTACTGATGTTGCTAAAGTTGTGAGCTACGAAGCTGTTGATGATTCAACATTCGTTGTTACACTTTCTGAGAATGTTCCTTACTTCTTAAATGTAATGGCATTCCCAACCACCTACCCAATTCCTGCTGAAGCAGTTGAAGCGGCTGGTGATGCTTATGGTACCACTGCGGAATCCGTATGGTACAACGGTCCTTTCTATATGTCAGAATGGACAAAGAGCTCTCAATTCATCTGGACTAAGAATGAAGCATATTGGGAAGCTGATGTTGTTCGTACCCCTGCTGTAACTTTCCGTGTCATCGAAAACTATGAAGTTGCTACAGGTGTTGAATTGTATGATGCTGGTGAAATTGACCGTGTTGGTCTTTCCGGTGAGTTTGTTGCTCAACGTAAAGATGATGCTGATGCAATCACAGTATTCGATACAGCTGTATTCTATTTGATGTTCAACATTGCTTCTGATGGTATCGTTTCCGGTGCTCCAGTGATCAATGCTGATGCTGGTAACCCATTATTTGACAACCTAAAAGTTCGTCAAGCGATTGCTTACCAAATCGAAAAATCATACATTACTGACGAAATCCTTAAAAATGGTTCTGTTCCTGCTTACCACTTCATACCATCTGGCTACTTAAGCTATGAAGGTGTTGCATTTGAATCTGCTCGTGGCGAAGGTTACATGTTAACTGACAAAGCTAAAGCAGCTACATTGTTTGCTGAAGGTATGGCTGAACTTGGCTATGCTCCTGGCGACAACAAATTAACAGTTGAAGTCTTGAACTACGAATCTGCAACGGCTGGTTTAATCATTGAATATGTTGTTCAAGAATTGAACGCATTATTTGCTGATTACGGCATCACTGTTAACGTAACCACTTTACCTTTTGCTGAAAAATTGGCTAAAGCTGAAGCTGGTGAATTCGACATCACCTTTGCAGGTTGGGGACCAGACTATGACTGGCCTACAACTTACTTAGATATGTGGAAGGTTGACAATGGTTATAACGAAGTTGGTTATAACAATGCTGCTTACGATGCACTCGTTTCCGCAACTGGTAAAACTGTTGCTGAAGCATTTGCTGACTTGCAAGCTGCAGAAGGTGTCTTGCTCAATGATGTAGCAATCCTACCTATCTACCAACGTGCTGGTGTCTCTTTGGCTAACCCTGCTGTTAAAGATGTTTATTCCCACTTAAGTGGTTATGACTTCTCATACAAATGGGCTTACAAAGAAGCTGCTGCTGAGTAATTAATCCATCAGAAGTAAAAAGGAATCTTGAAAAAGATTCCTTTTTTCATGCTTGAAAATGTATACATTTATGTGAAATAAAGTTGACGAATTTGATATTTTATAAGGTATAATAAAAAAGCCTAAATTTAAGAATTTATCAAATCATTTTATGCAAAGGAGGTAGTATTATGAGTCGTTATGTTTTAAAAAGAATTTTACAAATGGCATTAACCTTATTCTTAATTATGACCATACTTTTTGTGTTACTTAAGATCACTCCAGGTTCACCATTTCAAAATCCTAAAATTACCCAAGAAATGAGAGCGATGCTTGAAGCTAAGTATGGCTTAGATCAACCCGTGTTGGTGCAGTATTTTATGTACTTGTCCAATCTTATTAGAGGGGATTTAGGGACCTCCATAATAATGAGTAAAAACTACCCAGTTTGGGATATGGTTTCAGGACCTCTTAATATCACCATTCGTTTGGGTTTAATAGCGCTTTTCTATGGTTCGGCGGTTGGTGTATTTTTAGGAGCCATTGCTGCTTTGAACCGTAATAAGTTTTGGGATCATTTTAATACAGTCATAGCGGTTATTGGGGTTTCTGTCCCTTCCTTTGTTGTCGCTATGATTCTACTCATGGTACGCCGAAATTTTCCATTTATTCCTGTTGTATATCAACCTTACAATCCTTCACTTGGGGTAACTCGATTAGATGAGATTGTTTCAATGACACTTCCTATCTTAACCTTATCCTTTGGTGTCATCGCCAGTATTTCACGTTACGTACGCACTGAGTTAGTCGAAGTCTATAATTCTGATTTCATCTTGTTAGCAAGAGCCAAAGGATTAAATAAACGTCAAGTCTTTACGAAACATGCCTTTAGAAATGCTTTAATTCCAATCGTTACCATTATGGGTCCAATGATGGTCGCTTTGATTACTGGATCGACGGTTGTTGAACGCTTCTTTGGGGTTCCAGGTTTGGCTCAAATGACCATTAAATCGATTAATGTTAAGGATACTTTTGTTACTTTAGCGGCTGAATTACTTTATTCTGCTATGTTTGTTTTCACGATGCTGGTTGTAGATATTGCGTATGGAATTATTGACCCTAGAATTCGTTTAGTTGGAGGAGGTAAAAACAATGAGTAATCCAATCAAAGACCAACTCCCAAAAGAATTGTTTGAGTTTTATCAAAATAAAGAATCACAAGAAGGGCTAACCTCTAAACCCATTACATTTTGGCAAGACTCTATGCGCCGTTTATTTAAAAATGTATTGGCTGTAATCTCGTTGACCATTATTGTCGTTATGTTTGTTACCTCACTTTTCGCACCTGAACTATCAAGTTATGATTTAGTTAGCCGTGTAAACGAAGATCTAACGGTTTATGCGCAATTACCGCCTAGAATTCCAGTGCTTGAAAATTTTGGCATATTTGATGGAACTTTGGTTGAAGAAATCAATGTTAAGACATTGCCAGAACTTGGACTCAAAGAAGATGAATATGAAATTGTTGGGACATTTGAACGCAAAGGGAACGAATACTTACGCGTAAAAATGTACACCTATAAGATTTATGACATCGAAGATCAATACTATTATTTTGGAACAGACATTTTAGCCCGTGACATTTGGACACGTGTCTGGTATGGGACTCGAATTTCTTTACTTATTGGGTTCTATGCAGTTATTATCGACATCATGATTGGTGTTCTCTATGGTGGTATTGCTGGTTTCTTTGGTGGGACTAAAATTGATGACATCATGATGCGTATCTTGGAAATTCTCTATGGAATTCCATCCATTGTTATCTTGTTTGTACTCTTCATGTTTATTACCCCAGGGGTTGTACCCATCGCCATTGCGATTGCTTTAACAGGATGGATTTCTGTAGCACGTATGGTCAGAGCTCAGTTCTTGCGTCTAAGAGACCAAGAGTTTGTACTGGCAGCGCGTACGTTAGGAGCTTCCAGTGCTCGTATTATCTTTAAACACCTCGTACCGAATGTTATTGCTCAAATCGTGATTATGGCGTCATTCTCTATTCCTGGAGCCATCTTCTATGAAGCCTTCTTGGCCTTTATTGGGATTGGTCTAGATATTACTAAACCATCGCTTGGGGTGCTCATCAACAATGCACTTCCTACAACCTATGGTGCCATGACCTATGTCTATCAATTGGTGATTCCAAGCTTAATTCTTTCAGTATTAATGTTGTCGATTAATTTATTAGGAAATGGCTTACGGGATGCTCTAGATCCACGTATGCGTAACAGTTAAGGAGAAAATGAAATGTCAGATACGATACTTAGCGTAAAAGACCTTACGGTCTCCTTCAAAACGCATGGTGGCAAAGTACAAGCTGTACGTGGCATCAATTTTGATTTACAAAAGGGTGAAACACTCGCCATTGTTGGTGAATCCGGTTCTGGTAAATCTGTGACATCAAAAGCCATTATGGGATTATTAACAGATAACGCCATTATTGAAAGTGGTGAAGTCTTATACAAAGATGTTGATTTTACAAAGCTTAAAGAGAATGAAATTGCTCATTATCGTGGTAAAGACATCGCGATGGTTTTCCAAGATCCTATGACTTCTTTAGATCCTGTCATGACCATTGGTAATCAAATCACGGAATCTTTAATAAACAATCTTGGTATGACTAAAGATGAAGCGAAAACAAGGGCATTAGAGCTGATTGAATTGGTTCGAATTGATAATCCAGAAAAACGTTTTAAACAATATCCGCACCAATTTTCAGGTGGGATGAGACAACGGATTGTCATTGCGATTGCCTTGTCGTGTAATCCAAATATCTTAATTTGTGATGAACCTACAACGGCACTTGATGTGACAACACAAGCGCAAATCTTGGATTTAATTAAAGATCTTCAAAAACAACTAGGCATTTCGGTTATTTTTATTACCCATGATTTAGGTGTTGTGGCTAATATGTCTGATCGCGTTGCGGTTATGTACGCAGGCAAGATTGTTGAAATTGGAAGTGTTGACGATGTTTACTACGATCCTCAACATCCTTATACTTGGGGTTTATTGGCTTCCATTCCGGCGTTTCAATCCAAGGAGCATTCCTTATATGCGATCCCAGGAGCACCTCCACAAATGATTAATCCTCCTGTTGGAGATGCATTTGCGGCACGTTCAGAGTGGTCTTTAAAAATTGACTTTGAACAACAACCTCCACTCTTTAAAGTAAGTGACACGCATTTTGCAGCAACCTGGTTGTTGCATCCAAATGCACCGAAAGTTTCACGTCCCGTTCAACTTCAAATGCGGATTGATCAACTCTTAGGCAATTCTAAAAAGGGAGGTAAAAAAGCATGAGTAACAATGTTATTCTTTCCGTAAAAAACCTCAAACAATATTTTAAACTTGATCGTAAATCTGTCGTAAAAGCAGTAGACGATGTATCCTTCGATATTTATGAAGGTGAGACATTTGGTTTAGTTGGTGAATCAGGTTCCGGTAAAACAACGATTGGTCGCTCTGTCATCCGCTTGTATAAGATTACGGGTGGTGAGGTTGAATTTTTAAATCAAAAAGCCTCAGGTAAAATCTCTAAAGAACAACAAAAATCCATTTCTAGAGATATGCAAATGATTTTTCAAGATCCTATGGCTTGTCTAAATCCTAGAATGAATGTGAGAGACATCATTGCTGAAGGCATTGATATTCATAAACTAGCAAAGACCAAAGAAGAACGTGATGAAATGGTTTATGCCATTCTTAATAAAGTTGGGTTATCCAAGGAACATGCTGGTCGTTATCCTCATGAATTCTCGGGCGGGCAAAGACAACGCATCGGAATAGCAAGAGCACTTATTACCAACCCTAAACTTGTGGTATGTGATGAACCCATCTCAGCACTTGATGTTTCCATTCAATCGCAAGTGGTTAATCTTCTAAAATCACTCCAAGCAGAATTGGGTTTGACTTACTTATTTATTGCCCATGACTTATCGATGGTTAGATACATTTCTGATCGAATTGCAGTTATGCATAAAGGGAAATTGGTTGAGCTTGCGGATGCTGAAGAACTCTACAACAATCCGCTTCATCCCTACACTCGCTCACTCATGTCTGCCATTCCAACTCCAGATCC
>CAZHIG010000029.1:0-9812 GCA_964532705.1 uncultured Erysipelotrichaceae bacterium | reverse complement strand
ATTCTATCAACTTGTGAAAGTTTTATCAAGATTTATCGTTTTTCTTCAACTTCAGCTTTTAAGCTACTGAGGAGTTCATCCACCGACAATGAAACAGAGTCTTGTTTTCCATAGCGACGTACGTTTACTGTGTTGGCTTCAAGCTCTCCATCCCCGACCACCAATTGGACAGGAATCTTATGCATTTGTGCTTCCCGTAAACGATAACCCAATTTTTCATTGCGGTCATCTAGACTGGCTCTAAAGCCTAAATGGTTCAGTTTTTCTAAGAGCGCTTTCGCATAGTCTGTGTGGAACTCCGCATTGACTGGAAGAATCACAATTTGTTTAGGGGATAACCACAGTGGGAACGCCCCTGCATAGTGTTCAATCAAGATGCCAATGAAGCGTTCAACCGAGCCAAAGATGACGCGATGAAGCATTACAGGACGTTTCTTCGATCCATCTTTATCCACATACGTCATATCAAAGCGCTCAGGTAAATTCATATCCAATTGAATGGTTCCACACTGCCATGAGCGACCAATGGAATCTTTCAAATGGAAGTCTAGCTTAGGGCCATAGAAAGCGCCATCGCCAGGATTGACTTTAACCTCTTTCCCTGCCTTCTTGACCGCTTTCTCTAAGGCCAATTCAGAGGCATCCCATACATCGATGGAACCAATGTATTTTTCCTCTGGACGAGTGGATAACTCAATCGAGTAACTTAAATTAAATAAAGCATAAACCCGATCAAAGAACTTAATCATCCGAATGATTTCATCTTCAATTTGATCTTGAGTCATGTATAGATGCGCATCATCTTGAGTAAAGGCACGTACTCTAAATAAACCATTTAATGCCCCAGAAGCTTCATGTCGATGAACCAAGCCCAACTCCCCTACACGCAGTGGAAAATCTTTATAGGAGTGCAGTTCATTCTTATACACCAAGATGCCGCCTGGACAATTCATGGGTTTAACCGCAAAAAGACGATCATCAATTTCAGAGGTATACATGTTTTCACGATAGTTATACCAATGGCCGGATACTTCCCAAAGTTCTTGATTAAGCATTGTAGGTGTTTTAATAAACTGATAGCCTTCTTTGGTGTGTTCGTCATACCAGTAGTTTTCTAAGATGTTTCTAAGAATCATTCCATCGGGAAGCCAGAATGGAAAGCCAGGTCCATATTCACTCATCATGAATAAGCCCAGTTCACGTCCAAGTTTCTTATGATCACGCTTCTTGGCTTCTTCAAGGAGATTTAAATGTGCTTCTAGATCTTCAGGCGTTTCAAAACAAATCCCATAGACGCGTTGCAACATCTTATTCTTCGCATCGCCTTTCCAATACGCACCAGACACTTTCAAGAGTTTAAAGTTCTTTAACTCCTTAGTGGACTCAACATGGGGTCCTCGACACAAATCTTCAAACTCATCTTGAGAATAGGTTGAGATTTGCACATCCTCCATATTGGAAATCAGGTCTATCTTATAGGGATCATCCTTAAATTTCTCGAGGGCTTCTTCTTTTGAAATTTCATGACGAACAATGCGCTTTCCATCCTTCGCAATCTTCTTCATTTCTTTCTCAATCGCCACAAAGTCATTTTCACTCAACACGACATCGCCTAAGTCCATGTCGTAATAGAAACCTTCGGTAATGACCGGACCGACCCAAAACTTAACATGCGGATGAAGTCTTTTCACCGCTTGTGCCATCATATGGGCACACGAGTGATTGACCACCGATAATCTTGCATCTTCTTTAATATTGATCATGTGTTCTTTTTCCTCCTAAACACAAAAAAACGCCTATCCAAAGGACGAAGCGTTTCGCGGTACCACCTTTATTTATGACACTTGTCATACTCTCAATGCGTTAACGCCGCACTACGACATCTTTTCAAAGATGTACCCATTAAGTGGTAATTGACTGTCCTGTAAACTTTCACCAAGTGTTTACTCTCTAAAGGTGACCCACAATCATGTCTTAATGCTTGGTTATGTATCTAGAATAAGCCTAGACACTAGACTTGTCAACGCCTACTCATGGACTTGTAAGTTTATCTTCATTGGTGTTTCTATTTTTTGATCCAAACCATAAGTATAGGCACTGAGTGCTTCAATCATGTACGCATTTAAACTCATGCCTTCATTCTTTGCGCGCATTGCCATGCGGTGATGTAAGGTCTTAGATACCCTTAAAACCAATTTACCACTATAGGCATTGGGATCTTCAAAAAGATCTGAGACCGGAATGGGTTTATTAAGCAGCCTTAAAGCATCAAGCGTTTGTTTAGCTTCTTCATTTAAAACACGTATGGCTTCTTCAAGTGTAGTTCCTGTGCCTGTACAAAAACGTAATGCTGGATACTCAGCCACATATTGAATCCCCTCTTGAGTCTTAACTGCGTAGGTTAACATTTTATAGTTCATTCATAAGTCCTTTCCTAGAATATGCAACAACACTTTTCTAAGGGTTAAAATCGTGTATGTCTTTAATGTTTGGTGTTTATTGTGAACAGAAATCACAAAGATTGCTTGAAACTTTGGGTGTGAAAAGACAAGATGACTCCCTTTGCCCTTTCTTTCATGAAATCCTAAAGCCATCAACAATGCGTAAACTTCACGAACTGGAATATCACTACGAATGGGAGTTTCAAATAAAGCTCGTAATGTGTTGTTGTGTTTCGTGTTTATTTTCATCATTATAGTACTATATTTGATATCATTAATCAAACGATAATTTGTTTTCCCACACTTATAAGTATGAAATTAATGAGTGTATTTCTAAAAAAAACACACTAAGCAGTGTGTTTCAAAGAACGTTTATTCAGTTCAAATTGAATTTTCAATCCCACATAGATGATTCCCATCACAATCGCAAGGATGCGATTGATGGGGGTCGTAGCACGAACAACCAAGTGAATGAAGATCAAGCCATAACTGATGTAGGCTAGACTTTGAAGTTTCTTCCAGTCTGTAGCTTTCATCTTCGTACGAATCACCATATAGGATGTGATAAACAAAGGCACCATTATCGCAAACGCAACGACCCCAAAGATGGGAAATTCACGTTGTGCACTCAGCACTTCAGCAGCATATCTAAGCGGATGAGGCAAAAGTAAGATAAAGCCCATGACACTATACACACCCCTCACTGCCTTAAGTTTTGCGGTGAGCTTCCATTTAGGATTTATGGCCCCTGTCATCATCACCACATACCAAAATGCGAAGCCAAGATAGCCTTTGGTTAAAGGCATCATGTAGGGTTTATCGGCTAAAACAAGCCCCAAAACCACAAAGATCCAAACTCCAGGGTAAATATACTTACGAAACTTGAGTAAATTTGAGGCTTGGTAATACGCCAACGCCGCCAACAACACAACAAAGATTGGACTTAACATTTTAATTCTCCTTTTTCTTTTTTAACAATCCAACGATCAAACATCACCACTAGTGGCGGTAAAACCACAAAGGTCGATGCTAAAGCTAAACTAATGTTTACAACGGTCATCACTCCAAAATCCTTTAGAATTACAAAGTCTGAAAACAAGAGTACCGCAAAGCCTCCCACAGTGGTTAAACCAGAAGCTAAAACAGCTTTACCAATACTTTCTAAAGAAGCGTGCATCGCTTCGTTTTTGTTTAAACCCAATTCTCGTTCTTCAATAAAGCGTTCCATCACCATCACGGTCATCTCAGTACCCATCCCTAAAACCAAAGCCCCTAGAGTGGCGGTAATGGGGGTAAATGCAATGTGATACGCATACATAAACCAAGAAGAAACGCCAATGATAATGATGACCGGAATAATAGGTATGATGGCTTTAAACAGATTGCGATAAATCAACAACAGAGCCACAAACACTAAACCTAAACCATAGAGAGTCATAGAGACACGCCCTGATGTTAAACCTTCCACCATCTCCACATCCAAGACAGATTTCCCTGTGATCACTGTATTAAAGGGTAATACCTTTAATTCAAGCTCTAGATCACGGATAAGTGTTTGTAAATCTGACGTCGATAGATGATCAATCTCAAGCAAAATCAAAGCTTGACTTTCATCTTCTGTCACAAAGAGTTGACGCTGATTCTCTGGAATATCCTTTATCCCTTCGATGCTTGTAGATTGACTTAAATCTAAGTCTTCATCCATGTTTCGCATTAGACTTACAATGGACTGAACATTGAAGATTTTATTTGAATACTTCGATTCTAGGTTTTTTTCTAACGCTTCAATGGCTTGTAAGTTCTCTAAACTTAACATCGACTCATCTTCAGTGACAATCGCTATTTGATCAGTTGAATCCAATAAATCACGAATCTTATGAAGATCTTCTAGAGCCTCTAGGTCTTGAGGCATAAAGACTTCTATGTCAGTTTCTACCTCAATTAAAGGATCCACATAGAAACCATAGGCTGCCAAAGCAGAGACAGACAACAAGATGATTAAGCCAAAACGTATGCTTGTCTTAGATATCCATCTGAAGGTTTTTTCCAAAAAACCTTTCTGAGTGTTTTGAAGAAATTTCTTTTCTTTAAACTCATGCATCTGACCCAATCTTAAGATGGGCATTAAGATAAAGAGAGCTGCTAAGAAACTGATCACTACCCCTATCGTCAACATCTTCCCAAAATCTTGAATCATCGGAACCGGTGAAGCATAGAGGGATAGAAATCCCAACATTGTAGCCAAAACCGCTACCGCCACTGGTCCAGTTATATTTTTTACAGATGAAATAAAATCATAATCTTCATCGAAACGATTGTGAAATTGAATTGAATAGTCAATTCCTAAGCCAATAAGGATTGGAAAGACCGCCATGGATACCATGGTCACAGGCACATTAAGCCAACTCATAAATCCTAAAGTTGCAAGAACAGCAATAAAAATAACTCCCAACGACAGTAAGCGCCATTTCACTTTAAACACCAACATCAAAATCACAAACATAATCCCAATGGCCAAAACAATCATAAACTGCATGCTGTTTTTCATCTCAGATTTCAATGCAGAATCCAAAACTGTCTTACCAGAAACAGTGATGTCTAAGGTATCACTCTCATTCTCTTCAAAAATGCTTTGTATCTTCGAGGTCACTTCATCTTTTACAGGATCACTTAAGTTCCCCTCAAGCTTAATCACCATTAAACTTTGCGTATCAGTTAGGATTAATTCATTAAATACAGATCTTAATTCATTCTCTTCATACAAAAGCAAATCCATTTCTTCTTGGCTGTTTGGCAAATATGGAATCAACATGCCACTTTTAGACTCAAATGTGGCCAAAGCTTCGGAAATATCCTTTAACTTTGCACCCATTTCAATAAATCCATCAGCCATTGCCAACAGTTCAGCTTTGGTCATGGCTGAACTGAGATCAGCTTTCATCGTTGAAAGTTCAGCGCTTAAATTCTTCTCAATTTGATCCAAAGCATCAGCGGTTTGATTTGCCCCCGATTGTACACTTTGAGTATTGGTTGATAGTGTTTGCAAACCAGTTGCACTTACACTAAGATTGCTCGCAATGCTTAGAAGTTTTTCTTGTAAAACACCCGATGTCGAGCTATTGGCCAATGTACTCAGTTGACTAGAGACACTTGCGATGCCACTAGCACTCTGTGCTAAGCCCAGTTCCATTTGATAAACGCCAGCACTCAAAGATCTTTGACCTGCTTCTAAACTATTAAACTTATCGCTTAGAGCGACCAAACCATTGAGTTTTTCTAGCATTTCAGAAGGATCTTTAATGTCTTTAGCTTTTAAAATCTCTCCCAATTCAATCATCTTATTAGACATCTCGCCTAATCCACTGGAAAGTTTCTCAACATTTTCTACAATTGCATCTTTTTGACGAGAAGTCATTTCATTCAATAACGTCGGTACACTTAGAATGGAGAACACTTCATCAATAGATTCAATCTCTAATTGCATTTGATAAAGCGCATCGATGTTTTCTACACTGAGCAAATTGGCTGAAGAATCACTTTCAACAAGCACCAATATCGATTCTCCCCCAAAGCTTTCTTCTAAGTGTAAGTTTGAAAGATACACAGGATTATCGGTTTGAACCAAAGTGTCATTACCGGTTGCCATCCGCATTTGAGAAGCACCCGCAAACATCCCAACGATAACTAAAACCGATATAAAGAGCGACTTAAAGGGTCTTCTATACAAACTAGAAGCTATTTTTTCATAGATTTTTTTCATGTTATTTGGTTTCTAACAGTGTTTTAACCACTGATTTTAAATGAACTTCCATGGACTCAGGATCTGTCTTTGGTAAATACAAATAAGAAAGAAAGGTTCCCATCAATAAACGAAGTTGAAGTCCAGAACGATCTTGTATGCCCATCTCTTCTAAAACTTCATTTAACGACTTTACCATTGAGTTTAGAATCGACATCCCATCTTCAATCACAGCGTGCTCATTCAATATCAATTTAATGACTAAATGGTTTTGAGAAATGAAATAAACTCGTTCTTTTAGAATTTTTAAAAGTCGTTCGTCATCTCTAGCTTCTTCATCATGACCCCTTAAGATGGTTAAAGACTGATCCATGAATGGTTCAATCCCAGCCATAAAAATCTCTTGTTTACTCTTAAAATATCGAAACAAAGTCACTTCAGATATCTTAGCCACCTTCGCAATTTCTGAAGTGGTTGTCGCCTTATATCCCCTTTGAATAAATACTGACATCGCTTTATCAATGATGTCTTGTTGTCTAAGTTCTCTTTCCATTCACGCTCCTATGTAAGTAAGTACTTACATATTATAAGCTGTTAAATTAAAAAAGCAAGCTTGAAATAAAAAAGCCCATTTCTGGGCTTTTAGACAATGTCTTAATTAAAATGCGTAGTTACCGTCTTTAAAGACAATAACTTCTTTTCCATCATGGGTTAAACCCACAACAGATAAATCTTTGGTACCAAACATGAAATCTTCATGGGCCATTGAATTATTTGAGCCAATCGCATCGAGTTGTTCTTGGGTCATCTCAGTGCCCCCTTTTACATTCATGGGGTAAGCTCTGCCTAAAGCTAAGTGGCAAGAAGCATTTTCATCAAATAAGGTATTCATATAAAGAATGCCAGATTGCGAAATAGGTGATTCATAATTCACCAAAGCAACTTCACCTAAATAACAGGAGTTCTCATCAAACTCAACCAAACTCTTTAGCGATTCTAAACCTTCTTTCGCATCGTAGTTTACAACTTTACCCTCTTTAAATTCAAACCAGAAATCTTTGATGAGTGTTCCATTAAAATCTAAAGGTTTAGAAGCGACCACTTTACCATTCACCCCAAACTTATATGGCATACAGAAGTTTTCTTCTGTTGGCATATTCGCATTGAAATCGATGCCTTTGGTGGAGGTTTCATTGCCGCCAGCCCATTGATGATCTTTCACCAATTCAACCACTAGATCGGTTCCTACACTATTTTTAAAGTGTAAAGATTTAAAGTTGTAAGCATTGAGTTTTTCATTATAGCCATGTAAGCGTGCAGAATGTTTTTTCCATTCTTCAACTGGATGATTATCTTCTTGAACACGGACCGCATCCAAAATCGCATCCCACATCTTTTCAATCGCTTGATCTTCTTTTAAGCCTGGAAATACTTTTAGTGCCCATCCAGGGGTCGGAATGGAAATGACACACCATTGGGTACGGTTGCCCATGGTATGTTCACGCCAAGGTTTTAAAGCTTTAGAACGTGCAACCCAGAAAGCCGTTTGTTTCTCAGAATCCACATCCGCTAAAAGACCAGGCGTTTCCGCATGCACAGAAATCAAAGCATAGCCTTTTTCAATGTAGTATTCATATTGCTTAACCAAATAGTCAGGAACTTCAGATAAAGAATCCTTCGTCTCATATTCAAAAGCACTCTTCATGACGTATTCATCATTCCAACGCACTGAAACGGTGGATGCGCCCACTTTATAGGCTTCTTCAACAATCACACGTACAAAATCTTTGGTGTCCACATTGGCAGAAATCATTAAAGGTTGACCTTTTTGAAGATTGACCCCTGCTTTTACGGTCAACTCTGCATATTTTTGTAGTCTATTTAAACTTGGCATACGTACTCCTTCTAATGCCCGTGACTAATGGGCAACATGGCTGCCCCCACAATGCCTGGTTCACTTAGGGATGCGCGGACCAATTTTGGATTACGCATGCCCACATGAACTAAATTATTGTAATAGCCGATCATTTTATCAAAATAATAATCTTTAGATTTAGATACACCGCCCCCAATCACAAAGATATGAGGATCAACAACGTGTGCGACTGCACTTAATAAGGATGCAAAGTTAAAGGCCATCCGATCAATGATGCCTTGAGCCTCTGCATTGCCAGCATTGGCTAAATCAAAGATGGCTTTAGCGGATTCAATCGAAGGATCTAGTTTTGCTTTAGCTTCTTTCACCAAGGCTGTCCCTGAGAATAGATTCTCAGCCGCCCCTACATTTAGGTGATTGATCTTTTCCCCTTCACGGGTCAAAATGATGTTTCCAACTTCACCGGCATAACCGTTACGTCCAGAAACCACTTTTCCATCCACCACAAGCGCACCACCTACTCCGGTAGAATGGGTAATGTAGTACACGATGGGTTCACCTTTACCGGCTCCAACTAAAGCTTCAGCTAAACCAGCCACGTTTGCATCATTATCCACATAGGTAGGTAAATTGAACGCAGCTTGAATTTCTTGTGCCATCGGATATTCTTCAAAACCAGGTAAATTGGTGGCCATGGTCATGACGCCTCGACGGGTATCAACCGGTCCTGGCACCCCAATCCCAATGCCAACCACATCTTTCTTATCAATCTTTTCAATGAGTGCCTTTAAATTGGCCATCACTTTTTGAGGGCCTTCTAAGGCATAGGATGGGGCACTTTCGAGTTGAAGAATGTCCCCGTCTTCTGTGATTTTAGCGACACGTACATTGGTGCCCCCTAAATCAATACCGATGACTGCTTTCATAGAGCTCCTTATTTGATCTCAACGATCTTCATCATATTGGCTGTGCCTTCACCGGATGGATATCCAGCGGTAATGATGACCAAGTCTCCGGTATTTAAACCACGATCTCTGGCAATGATAGACGCCAATTCATCATCATTGGTCATTTCATTTTGAACATCCGACAAAATGGGCACAACGCCCCAGTACGCTTCAAGTTTGCGTTGAACCGATTTATTAAAGGTTACCGCAAAAATGGGCACTGATGGTCTAAATTTAGAAATACGTTTAGCAGTAGATCCACCTTGTGTAAAGGCCACAATGGCTTTGACACGTTCTAACTGTAAAGCCGCATCGGCGACAGAAATCCCAATCGCATCTTGAATGGTTGAACGAGAGGACTTAATGGATAAATCTAAACGATCACGATAAGGAATGATTTCTTCCATCGCTAGAGAAATGGTATTCATGGTTTTAACCGCTTCAATGGGGTATTCCCCAGCGGCCGTTTCACCTGACAACATGATCGCATCTGAACCGTCTAATACAGCATTGGCAACGTCAGAAGCTTCAGCACGGGTTGGACGAGGATTGCTCATCATGGATTCCAACATATGGGTAGCGGTAATGACCGGTTTACCCAGCTCATTGGCACGTTTGATGATTTTCTTTTGATAAATGGGTACCAAAGCGGTTGAAACTTCAACCCCTAAGTCCCCACGAGCCACCATGACCCCATCCGCGACTTCCAAAATGGAATCGAGGTTATCATAGCCTTCTTGGTTTTCAATCTTGGCAATGATTTGAATCTTAGGTTTATTTTCAGAAACCAAAATCTTACGAATGGCTAA
>CAZHIG010000028.1:7044-10013 GCA_964532705.1 uncultured Erysipelotrichaceae bacterium | reverse complement strand
TGGCTTGGTGTAAACCATCACTGTAAGTACGTCCTTTGAGTAGTCGTCCTGTAAAAGCATCCACAATCACAATGGAATTTTCTTCATCGACAATATACTCGACATCACGTGTCATGATGTAGTTGGCTTTTAGAGCTTGATAGATATGATGGACTAAGTGGGTATGCGAAATTTCATACAAGTTATCGACTTTAAACGTTTCTTCAGCGGCTTTGACCCCAGCTTCTGTAAGTTGCGCAATCCGTGTCTTCACATCTACGGTATACCCTTCATCCAGTACCAATCGTTTCACAAAACGATCGGCAGCGATATAGAGTTGAGCGGTTTGTTTTTGTCCCCCAGAAATAATCAATGGTGTTCTGGATTCATCGATGAGAATGGAGTCCACCTCATCCACTAAAGCCATGTATAAAGGACGTTGTACACGATCTTCAACACGCTTAACCATATTGTCTCTTAAGTAATCAAAACCCACTTCTGAATTGGTCGAGTAGGTAATGTCGCATTCGTACGCCTGTTTCTTTTGAGCAGGGGTCAAACTTCTCACATTTAAACCTACCGTTAAGCCTAAGAATGTGTGAATCTTACCCATCCACTGTGAGTCACGCTCAGCCAAGTATTCATTGACGGTAATAATGTGAACCCCTTTACCACTTAAGGCATTTAGGTACACAGGTAAAACAGAGGTTAAGGTTTTCCCTTCCCCCGTTTTCATTTCAGAGATGTCTCCTTGGTGTAAAACAATGCCTCCCATGATTTGAACCACATACGGGAATTCATTGTTGATACGCTTGGCTGCTTCACGCGCTACCGCAAAGGCTTCAACCAAAAGATCATCTAAAGTTTCACCCTTTTCAAGGCGCGCTTTAAACTCTGTGGTTTTGTTTTGTAATGCTTCATCACTTAAAGAAGCCATGGCTTCTTTTAAGGCATCTACTTCTAAGGCTTTTTTACGGATTTTCTCAAGTCGTGCACGATCGCCACTTAAGATTTTTTCTAGAAAATTCATCAGTTAATTCACTCCTTAAACGTCCATTGGTATTGTAACACCTTTAAACAAGACAAACAAAAAGGTTGGCCTAGGCCAACCATTCTCATTTGTTATTTAGATTCTAACGATGTTACGAGCTTGAAGTCCGCGATCTGTTTCGACCATGTCGAATTCTACGTCAGCGCCTTCTTCGACAGTTTTGAAACCGTCCATTTTTAACTCAGAATAGTGGAAGAATACGTCTTTATCATCCGCTAGTTTGATAAATCCAAATCCTTTTTCTTTGTTAAACTTCTTAACCTTACCTTGCATTAACTGATATCCTATGCCTTTCCCGTAATGTAAACACATCACATGGCATAATGATACCACAGTATTTCACAATTGCAAGCACTCTTATTTTTCGCTTTTTAACCAGAGTTTATGCACACAAAGCGTAAAGAGTTCTAAGGACTCACAATGATCTTTAAGTAAGTTCGCGCAAGCTTTTAAGGTTTCTCCTGTCGTACAGACATCGTCAATCAAAACGGTGGGTCCTAATTGAATCGATTCATCGATTAAATAAATCGAAGATTGTATCTCTTTTCTTTCATTTCGTGTTTTCTTAGATTGTTTAACATCCTCCTTTCTAAAGACATGAATCTTTTTAAGCTCTAATTCTTTAAATAATGCCTCCAATACAAAGAAGCCTCTTTCTTCAGTCTTCTTTATCGAACTTGGCACATACACTAAAGTCTTAGCTTTAAAGCTTCTTTTGAGTGATCCTAAATAGGGTTCAAGGAAGATGGGGGCTAAGCTTTGATCATGTCCTTCTTTGATTTGTCTTAAACAAGAACTTTCAAAATCTTTATAGATATATAAGGATGAGAGTTTGTATTCATCAATCTTAATAGGGTGATGATTTCGCGAGAACTGTTTACGGCAGTTTGAACAAAGTCGATCTTTCATAAAGAATAAATGATAAAGATCAGTGTCTTGGTCTAGAGCTTTAAAACATTTTAAGCAATATTGGCGCTTTGAATGTCTTGTATGGCTTGTGTAAGTATCTTTGATTTCTTTGAACATAAGAAGATCACATCCCCACTAGGATCCTTAGGATCTCTTCCAACCCTTCCTGCAATCTGAATGAGGGTCGATTTAGAAAAGACAGGATGGTTTGCTTCGATCACAACGACTTGTACCCCATAAAAAGTGACCCCTCTTTCAAGTAGGGTTGTGGTGAGTAAGACTTGAGTTTGATGATCTCTAAACTGTTTGAGTTTTTCATCCAAGTCTTGAATACCCGCATAAACAAAAGGAAGCTTTAAAAACCAAGAGAGTTTTTTTCCCAAAGCAATACTAGGGACAAAGACCAAGATCGATTTTTGTGTTTTCGCTCTGTATTTAAGTAGATACCTGATTTGAAAGAGAAGTGGATAAACCAAAAGCGTTGGAACAGGTAAATCAAAACCATGGGGTCTTCGATTTAAAATTAAGCTTGTTGCTACATTCTTGATGACCCAATCATTGGGGGTAGCACTGAGATAGACACTGTTACCAACAACCGCTTGTTTCGCAAAACCCTGTAAGACAAAATCACTTGAGAATGGAAAGGCATCGGGTTCATCCACAAACAAGACATCAAAATGTTTGTGAAAGCGAAAGAGCTGATGACTGGTAGAAATGATCAGATGCCCACTAAGATTTTCAGTATGACCTTCACAGACGGGTGTGATCACCAAGTTAGAAAAAATCTTGCGAAAACGCTCTGTCAGTTCTAAGACCACTTGTCGTCTTGCGATCACAATGCCTACTTTCTTTCCTTGAGATAGGTATTGCGATAAGGCATACACCATCAACTCTGTTTTACCTGCCCCACACACCGCATGGACAAGCACATTCCCTTGAGTCGATGCTTCATACACTTTTTTAGAAAGGGCTTCTTGTGTGGCTGTTAACTTAAACTTAAACGCTGACTGAACATCGTGTGATACGTCTA
>CAZHIG010000028.1:0-6944 GCA_964532705.1 uncultured Erysipelotrichaceae bacterium | reverse complement strand
ATCATCAAGAAAACCTTTGTGGATGAGGACAAACAACTGAGTGAAGACAAGATGTATAGTCTCATTGCTTTGGCTCAAAGCACCCCAGGGGCTTTAGCCATTAATACTTCCATGTTTGTGGGCTATGAAATTCATGGGATAATCGGTACTTTGGTTGCCTTGGTTGGGGCCTTTCTTCCCCCTCTTTTAGTTATTTCTGTTATTTCCATGTTTTATCAAGCTTTTCAAACCAATCCAATGATTCAAGCCATTCTTATAGGCATGCGCGGTGCGGTTAGTGCAATTATGATCGTCGCTGCCTACAACATGACCAAAACGCTTTTGTCTCAAAATAAAGTCTTTTCTATTTTAGTGATGTGTATAGCGATTCTAACCAGTTTATACACCAACCTATCCATAGGGTATTTGATGTTGATGTCTGGATTGATTGGGTTTATCTATTTTGGTTATCTTAACGGTGAAAAAAGATGAGTGGACTCTTCGAACTTTTTAAAACCTTTTTCTTAATTGGCTTGAGTGCTTTTGGCGGTGGCTATGCGGTCATTCCACTCATTCAACACTATATCGTTGAATCTAAAGGCTGGATCAGTGTCAATGAGATGATCGACATCACCTCCATCTCACAGATGACCCCAGGTCCCATCTTCATCAATGCGGCCACCTTTGTCGGAATTAAAGTTGAGGGTTTATGGGGAGGTCTGATCGCTACCTTAGGTTCTGTTCTTCCTGGTTTATTCATCGTCTTAGTCTTGGCTTATCTATTTAATAAATATGGCAATCTACGCTTCATCCAAAACATCTTACAAGGTCTTAAACCCACTGTGGTAGGTCTCATTTGGTTGGCTGCACTTACTTTACTGATCAATACGCTTCAAACACATCAAAACACACTTAATCTTACCTCTTTGAGTGCGTTTATCATTGCAACTTTTTTAAGTTTAAAAACCAAAATAGATACGTTAGGAATTGTCGCTGTTGGTGGACTCATAGGTTATCTTGTCTATCTTCTCTAGTTGGCATGCTTTTTCAATGTGATTGCTTATAATAAGTTTTGAGGGTTTTATATGAACACGAAATTATGGTCGAAAGACTTTGTTTTACTGCTATGGATTGGCTTTGGTGTGAGCTTAGTTTTAAACATGCAGAATGTGGTTTTACCCATCTATTTAATGGACATTGGCGGAAATGTTCAATCAATAGGCCTATTAACAGGTCTTTTTACTTTCTTCGCAATGTTGATGCGACCCATATATGGTTATCTTAGTGATCGTAAAGGCAAGAAGTATGTCTTGCTTTTGGGATTGGCACTCTTTACACTTGTCACTTTGCTTTTCAGTTTTAAAGTGGGTGTATTGGGACTCTTATTTCTAAGAGTCTTTCAAGGCATTGGCTTCAGTGGTCAAAACACCGCAACAGGCGCGATGATACCAGACATAGTCGAGGGCCCTAAACTCACCAAGGCCTTTGGCTATGCCTTTATTGCTGGTACCTTGGCCAGTGCTTTTGGACCCATTGTTGCATTAGCTTTAAAAGGCACTCTAGGGTATCCTTTCTTTTTCTTTTTAGTTTTTGTGGTTAGCTTCACATCACTGGTGGCTGTTTTCCCATTAACGAATGTGACACCTCAACACAATGGAGAAGCTTTTAGCTTAAAGAATTTTATAGAGACATCCGCTCTAAGAGCTTCACTCATCATTTTTCTAACAGGTGTAGGTTTATCTTCAATATTTACCTTTTTAGTGCCCTATGCGATTAACCTAGGGATCGTAAACATAGGATTGTTTTTTACGGTCTATGCTTTCGCGAATTTTGTCGGTATTAAAGTGCCTGAACTGCTCAGTTTCTTCAACGATCAAAGAACCTTAATCATTGGGATCCTATCTAATCTTGTGGCTTATCTAATTTTGGCTTTCTCCACTCAACTCAATCACTTCTTAGTGTCTGCAGTCTTTATTGGATTTGGCTTTGGGGCCCTTATGCCTACCCTTCAAAGCATTGCTGTTAAAGATGCCAAGATCGATCGTAGAGGTGCAGCCACTGCTACCTTCTTTTCTTCAATGGATTTAAGTTTTACAGTGGGTGCCATTACAATCGGTTTCTTAGCCAACTCCATCGGCATGAGCACCGTCTACATACTCGCTTCATTGCTTTCACTTTTTACACTTGTGCTTTATTTTTATATCCTTCATCCAACATTAAAAAAAGCTTCAATTTGAAGCTTTAATTCTTTATAAGAGTTGAATGCCTTTTTGGGCACATTCTTGCTCAAGCTCATCGGACCAAACAGAGGCTTGAACTTCTCCCACATGGGCTTTTCTTAAGTAATACATACAAAGTCTCGATTGACCAATCCCACCCCCCATTGAATAAGGGAGTTCTTGATTAAGAAGGGCTTTGTGAAAAGGATACGCTTTACGATATTGCGCATTCGCAATTTCAAGTTGTTTTTCTAAAGAAGTCTCATCGACACGGATGCCCATAGAAGACAGTTCAAAGGCTTGGTTTAACACAGGGTTATACACCACAATGTCCCCATTAAGACTCCAATCATCATAATCAGGCGCACGACCATCGTGTTTAAGCCCTGACTTGAGCGCATGTCCAATTTGAAAGATAAAAAGGGCTTTATATTCTTTCGCATAGGCGTCTTCTCTCTCTTTAGGACTTAAGTTAGGATACTGATCTTCCATCTCTTGGGTAGAGACAAAATGTATTTCCTCTGGAAGAATGGGTTGAAATTGAGGATACTTCCGATAGACTTCTTTTTCAAGTTCACAAATTACAGAATAAATCGTACGTACGGTTTCAAATAAGGTATGACTGGTGCGCTCTTCTTTCGCAATGTTTTTCTCCCAATCCCATTGATCGACATAGATGGAATGCAGCGCATCCGCATCTTCATCGCGACGGATCGCATTCATATCCGTGTATAAACCTTCACCCACACGAAAACCATAGCGTTTAAGGGCTAAGCGTTTCCATTTGGCTAATGAATGCACCACCTCTACGGTTTCAGAATTCAAGGATTTCACGTCAAAAGCAACAGGTCGCTCTATCCCATTGAGGTCATCATTTAAACCACTGTTTTTTCTCACAAACAAAGGCGCAGAAACGCGGGTGAGATTGAGGGCTTTAGAAAGTTTTTCCTC
Source organism: uncultured Erysipelotrichaceae bacterium (assembly GCA_964532705.1). GTDB lineage: Bacteria > Bacillota_I > Bacilli_A > Erysipelotrichales > Erysipelotrichaceae > UBA2212. Next base: position 3,795 of record CAZHIG010000028.1, on the reverse strand, counting down.
AAAATGATCTTTAATGAATTTAATCGCGACTTCTGTTTCACGAATGCTTAAACTTGGTGTGTATCTACTGGGAGTTTGTTTTTCCATACTTTCCTCTATTTGTTTTTTGGCCAAGGGTGTACATCTTGTCCTAAGACAAGATAAGATTCTTTAGAAATTTGAGCCATGGGATCATCCGAGAGTGAATCGGAATAAAAGGCTTCGATGCTTTGAATAGGATATAACGCTCTAAATCGTTTCGGTTTTTCTTCCCCATAACAATTCTCTTCAGATCGACCAGTCTTTTTATCTACGATTGAAGCAATGAGCGTCACCCCTAATTCATCACAGATGGGTTTCAGTAAGAATTCCGGTGAAGCCGAGATGATCACATCACTCTTGTCTTTTTGATTTATGTAATAAGCATTCATTTTATGTTTATTCTTTGCCCAAAAGTCTAAGACATTTTGATCAATGTTGGGGATCCACTGAAAATAACGATAAAACAAAGTTTTCATCTCAGTTTTTGTTATTCGTTTGGTTTTGTAAAGGATTAAAGCCAAAGCTTGCATGGGCCAGAGTAAAAGGATGTCTGGATGTTTCTTAAGATTGAAGAAATAAAATTCCATGGAAGAATCTTTAGGATAAATGGTTTTATCAAAGTCGTACACGTTCATGGCTTCATTATAAAACAAAAAAAGCCCGAAGGCTTTTATTTGGAGGCATCAATCATCAGTTGTGATAGAACTTTAGAGAATTCTACAGGATCACTGATGGTGAAGCCTTCAATCAGTAAGGCTTGATTGTATAAGAGTTTCGCATAATCATTCAATTTATCTTCAGAGGTCTTTTGCAAAGCGAGCACTAAGGGGTGATCCGCATTGAGCTCTAAGATGCGTTTGGCTTTAGCCGCTTGGGCTTGGTCTGGCATTTGCGCCAAGACTTTCTCCATCTCTAAAGAGATGCCTTCATCCGCTACCAAACATACAGGATGATTCTTTAAACGATGGGTTAAACGAACATCACTGACTTCTTCTTTTAAGACTTCTTTAAGTTTAGCTAAAATATCTTTTGAAGCTTCTTGTTTTTCTTCTAATGCTTTCTTTTCTTCTTCGGTTTCTAAGTTGAGATCGCCTTGAGAGATTGACTTGAAGGTCTTTTCTTTAAACTGCATCAAGATTTGGAAGACAAATTCATCCACATCATCCACCAGATAAAGAATTTCATAGCCCTTTTCTTTGACCCATTCGGTTTGCGGTAAAAGATCACATTTATCGACGGATTCCCCAGAGACATAATAAATTTCTTTTTGGTCTTCAGGCATACGTTCAACGTATTCTTCTAAGCTGACCAATTTCTTTTCTTTGGAAGAATAAAATAACAATAGATCTTCTAAGAGTTCTCTTTGTGCTCCAAAATTCGCATAGGTTCCATACTTCAGTTGTAGACCAAAGTTCTTCCAGAATTTCTCATAACTCTCACGATCATTTTTAAGCATCGTCAAGAGTTCAGATTTAATCTTCTTTTCTAAACGAGAAGCTATCGCTTTAAGTTGACGATCGTGTTGCAACATTTCTCTTGAAATGTTTAGAGTCAAATCAGGTGAATCCACTAAACCCTTCACAAAACGGAAGGCTTCAGGAATCAGTTCTTTCGCATTGTCTAAGATGTAGACCCCACGCGAGTAGAGTTGTAGCCCAGATTGATACTCTGAAGAGTAAAAGTTATATGGCACATGACTTGGGATAAACAACAAGGCATCAAAAGATAGGGCCCCTTCAAGTGAGGTATGAATATATTTTTGAGGATCTTGGAAATCTGAGAATTTGTCTTGGTAGAACGCGTGATAATCTTCATCTTTAAGATCTGATTTAGAACGCTTCCACAACGGAATCATTGAGTTAAGTGTCTTGATGACATTCTTAGTTTCTTTGACTTCACCCTTATCATCGTATTCTTTCTCTTCTTCTTCCATCAAAATAGGATATCGAACGTAGTCAGAGTATTTCTTCACCAAACTCTTAATTTTGTAAGATTTCACATATTGGTCATAATCTTCATCTTCGGAGTTGGGAAGTAAATGCAAAACAATGCGTGTTCCAACGGGTTGTTTTACAGTCGTTTCAATTTTATAGCCATCTTCGCCTTCCGATTCAAAGTGAACACTGTCTAAACTTTCATCCACCGATTGCGTAAAGACTTCGACTTTTGAAGCCACCATGAACGCTGAGTAGAAACCCACCCCAAATTGTCCAATGATGTCGATTTCTTCTTGTTTATTGTCTAAGGCTTGTTTAAAGGCGTAGGAACCACTTTTCGCAATGACCCCTAAGTTATTCTCAACTTCTTCTTGGCTCATCCCAATCCCATTATCGATGATGCTTAGGGTACGATTGGCTTCGTCCAACTCTAAACGAATCGATAATGCAGTGCGATCCACTTTCAAATCTTCATTTAAAGATTTGAAGTACAGTTTGTCTAAGGCATCCGATGCATTTGAAATGAGTTCTCTTAGAAAAATCTCTTTGTGGGTATAAATGGAATGAATGACTAAATCAAGTAATCTTTTTGTTTCAGCTTTGTATTGTTTCTTTGCCATAAGTCTCCTTTTAGCACTTAAACGTAGTGAGTGCTAATTCATTGTAGTACAGTCCTTTCAAGATTTCAAGCCCTTAACTTTAAGATGTGTGCTATAATGCATCGGTACTTTATACAGTTAGGAAAACAAATGAAATTTAATGAATTGAATTTAAACCCAGCATTGCTAAGAGCAGTACTGGAAATGGGCTTTGAAGAAGCGACAGACATCCAAGCCCAAAGCATCCCCCTCATTTTAGAGGGTAAAGATGTAATTGGCCAAAGCCAAACAGGCTCAGGAAAGACGGCAGCTTTTGGTTTACCCATTTTAGACAAGCTACAAACCCTTGAGAAAAGAATGCCTCAAGTGTTAATTTTGGCCCCTACCCGTGAACTTTGTCTGCAGATCACCACTGAAATGCGCAAATTTGCAAAATACATGGATGGTATTCGCATTGTCTCCATCTATGGAGGTGAACCCATCACCCATCAAATTAGAGATTTAAAAGGTGGGGCAGACATTATTGTTGGAACCCCAGGTCGTGTGATTGACCATATTGAACGTCACACCCTTAAATTTAAAGAACTCAACACTTTGGTTTTAGATGAAGCCGATGAAATGTTGAAAATGGGCTTTAAAGAGGCCATGGATGAAATTGTTAAAGGCTTGCCTGATCAAAGACAAACTTTACTCTTCTCAGCCACCATGCCTAAAGCCATCCTAGATTTAACCCATCTTTACCAAAACAACCCAGATTTGGTTAAAACTAAAAACAAAACCATGACCGTCAACACCATTACGCAAATGGCTTACGAAGTGAACCAAAGCGACAAGATTAAAGTGCTCATGCAACTGCTTGAATACTATCGTCCAGCTTCATCCATGATTTTCTGTAACACCAAGAAAATGGTCGATGACTTAAGCTCAAGCTTACTGGCAAAAGGCTTATCTGCTGCGGCCATTCACGGAGATCTAAAACAAGAAATGCGCTCTGTGGTTATGAATAAGTTCAGAGACAAGAAAATCAATCATTTGGTTTGTACAGATGTTGCAGCCCGTGGCATTGACATCGATGGTTTAGACATTGTCTTTAACTTCGATGTCCCTCAAGAAACTGAATATTATGTCCACCGCATTGGCCGTACGGGCCGGGCTGGAAAATCTGGTATTTCAGTCACCTTGATGACCCCAAAACAACGCTATGTCGTTCAAGAACTTGAACGGCTGACCAAAGCACC
>CAZHIG010000027.1:7855-10134 GCA_964532705.1 uncultured Erysipelotrichaceae bacterium | reverse complement strand
GATGCACTGAGTAATTTTGGATACTGTGAACTCATATTGTTGAAAATATGAAAGGCCATCATCAAGCTAGGAATTAACAGAGCAATCCATAAGTCATCAATCGCGTAATCAATGAAAAGGTAACTCATCGCACTTAAGATGTGTAATAAAATTCGATTGGTTTCAGGGTTCTTAAACTTAAGTTGATTGCTAATGTAGAAAATTGCAATAAGATAAACTGATGCAATTATAAGGGGTAAAGTCATCTTTTTCTCCTCTTATGCGTGAGTTTATTATAAGTCAGGATTTTAGTCACAATCAAGACTTTAATTGATAGACTTCAACCCAGACATCGATTTGAACTTCTAAGTTGCTTTTCGACATCAGCTCTTCACGTTTAAGTTTTGGGCTTGTGAAGTAGTAAGGAGTCATCTTCAAAAGATCTTGTATTTGAGTTTGGTTTAAGTTGAGTTGATTTTGAACTTTGATGGATTTTAGTTTGATAAAATCATCATCAACTCGATCTTTCACTTCATTTAAGATAACTTTCTCGTAAAGTACTTGTTTAAGTTCTAAAAGATGATGGCTTGCTGGTGATACCACAATTAAGGTTGCACCAGGCGTTAAAATTCTTTTTACCTCTTCTAAATAGAGCGGTGCAAACATACTTAACACAAGATCAACACTGTGATCCATCAAAGGGATGTCTTTGATGTTGGCAACAACATACTGAAGATTACTTTGCTTCTTAGCCAGTTTTAACGCTTCCTTTGACAAGTCAAATCCATAAAACTGCTTGGTGGGGAAAGCCTGTGCTAAAGCTTGAGTGTAATAGCCCTCTCCACAGGCGAAATCGGCTAAATTTAAGAAACTTAAGTCCTGAAGAACTGTGCTTACAGCGTTTAAAATTGCATCATAGGCATGTGATTTTAAGAACTGATTCCTTGCCTCAATTTGAAGCTTAGAATCGCCTCTTTCTTTATGAGTATGTGCTTTAACTAAATGGAGTGTTCCTTGATTGGAAACATCAAAACTATGATTGTTGATACATGAAAATTGCTTTCCATGTTGTGTGATCACTTGATGGCAATGGATGCATCTTAACATGTGCCCATTGTACCATGGATGACAAAATTGAGTGCTTTGGGTATACTTAATCACGAGGTAAGAATAATGCGATTTGTATCCTGGAATGTGAATGGACTTCGTGCCATTGCTCAAAAAGGTTTCCCAGAAATCTTTCAAAATTTTGAAGCTGATTTTATCTGTCTACAAGAAACAAAAATGCAAGAAGGACAATTTGATTTTAGTCCTGAAGGCTACTACAAATATTTTAACTATGCACAAAAAAAAGGTTACTCGGGCACAGCCATTTATGCAAAACATAAACCCATTTCGGTCGCCTATGGCATCAATATTGAAGAACATGATACCGAAGGTCGTGTTGTAACGTTAGAATATGATGGATTTTATTTGGTGTGTGTCTATACGCCGAATGCCCAAGAAGAACTGAAACGCTTGTCTTATCGGATGGAATGGGAAGATGCTTTTAGAGCCTATCTTGTGGGTTTAGATGCATTTAAACCAGTCATTCTATGTGGCGATCTCAATGTTGCGCATCAAGAAATTGACTTGAAGAATCCAAAAACCAATCGCAATAATCCAGGTTTTTCGGATGAAGAACGTAGTCAATTTACCAATTTAATGGAAGCTGGATTTATTGATACGTTTAGATATATCTATCCTGAAAAAGTACAATACAGTTGGTGGTCGTATCGGATGAATGCCCGTGAGAAAGGGGTCGGTTGGAGAATTGACTATTTTGTGATCTCAAATCGATTGGCTAACGAGTTAAAAGAAGCAAAAATACATGATGATATTTTTGGATCAGATCATTGCCCAGTCAGCATCGATATCTTCTAAGATCTCTTTGAGATCTTTTTTATAGGCTATACTAGAAGTATGAAAATGATGGTGCCCCTTCAAGCTCAATTCATCATCCAACAACTCAAACGTGCTGGATTTGAAGCCTTTTTGGTGGGAGGATTTGTTAGAGATCATATTTTAGGCTTAGAATCGAAAGACATCGATCTATCTACAAGTGCTTCACCAGATCAAATACTAGATATTTTCAGTAAGTATCCTAAATCAGAGATAGGAAAAGACCATGGAACCATTGGTGTTAAGATTGATGATTTGTGGATAGAAATTACCACCTTTAGAGTGGATTTAGAATATCATAAGCATCGCAAACCTAAAGGCGTTATATTTTCCTTGGATCTCAAAGAGGATGTTTTAAG
>CAZHIG010000027.1:5803-7755 GCA_964532705.1 uncultured Erysipelotrichaceae bacterium | reverse complement strand
GCAGGATAATTTAGAAGTCTTATGTATCGTTCTTCCAGAAGCACGTCTGAGTCAACATATCGATAAAATGGATCTAGTACACTCAAAACTCCGTTGGTTGATTTTATTTGAAGGTTCATCAATTGAAGAAGTCTTACATCGACTCAGAGTGTTAAAAACATCCAATGCATTTAAAAATGAGATGTATTCTAGTTTAATGTGCATTCGTGAGAATGCTTTCGAGACAGATATTGAATGTAAACTAAGGCTAAAGCAGTATGGTATAGAGGCTGTGAAGACAACCATTGAATATTTTAATTTGGTGTTAAATGATCCCAAATCGGTGTACATGCTAGCGCTCTTAGAGAGTGTTATTGAGACTAAATCTTGTTATCAACTTAAAGATCTCGCAATAAATGGTCAAGATTGTTTACGTCTAGGATTGAAGGGAGAGTCCATAAAAACATACCTTAATCGGATCTTACTTGAGGTGATTTATAATCGTCTTGAAAATAAACATGAGGTTTTGATTGGGTACCTTAAAAACCATCTTTCTTGACGCACTATCCAATGTTCGCTATGATAAACATATTTTAAGGAGGAAGTTTATGCACGACGATCCGGACTGTAAGCAGAGCACTACGGTCCAAACCCAAAGAGGTAGAGTCATTCTATGATTCAAGCTCTTATTCTCATCGCGCTTATAGCGACCAATGCCTTTTTCGCTGCTTCGGAAATGGCCTTGATTACCCTCAACGATACTAAAATTAAAATCATGGCAGATGATGGACATAAAAAAGCGCAACAATTGGTGCGTATTTTAGCCAGTCCTACAGAGTTTTTGTCAACCATACAAATTGGAATTACATTAGCAGGTTTTATGGCTTCTGCCATCGCGTCTGTCAGTTTTTCCGATGCATTGGTTGAACAATTAATGTTGGTTTTGCCTTTTAACCAATCCGTTATACAACCTGTTGTAATGCTTTTGATTACCTTAAGTTTATCTTATGTCACATTGGTTTTTGGAGAACTCGTGCCTAAACGATTGGCGATGAACTATGCTGAATCGATCGCTTTTGCATCATCAGGGATCTTGCTTTGGATTGGTAAGATAACACTTCCATTTGTAAGACTGTTGAGTTTTTCAACACGCACTCTTTTAAGACTCTTTGGGATAAATTCAGATGAGCAACCCGAGAAAATCACTGAAGAAGAAATTCGTATGATGGTGGATGTCGGGGAAGAAAAAGGCACCATACGTGAAACTGAAAAAGAGATGATCAACAACATCTTTGAATTTGACAATAAAGAAGTTGCTGATATTATGACTCATCGAACTGATGTTTCCGGGATTAATGTTGAATCCAGTCTAGATGAAGTCAAAACCATCATCTTGGATCAACAATATACACGTTTCCCAGTATATGAAGATAACATTGATCACATCATTGGAATGATTCATCTAAAGGATTTACTTAAATACATCGATGTGAAGAGTACAGAGACCTTTGACCTTAGAAAATTAATGCGCAAACCCTATTTTGTACCAGATTCTAAACATCTGGACGAGCTCTTCTTTGAACTTCAAAAAAATAGAACACACTTCGCTGTTGTGATTGATGAATATGGAGGCACAGCTGGGATTGTTACCATTGAAGATCTGATTGAAGAAATATTAGGTGATATTGAAGATGAGTACGATGAAGAAGATGTCGACTTACGTCAAATCAGTACCCATGTGTATGAAGCCTTAGGTTCAATGGAACTTGAAGATCTCAATGAGCGAGCTGAACTCAACCTTCCTGAATCTGATTTAGAAGATTATGATACTTTAAGTGGTCTACTCATTGCGCAAATTGGACGTATTCCAGACGATCACGAAGTCATCGAGATTCTCTATCATGACATACGATTTAAAGTTTTGAAAATAGAAGATAAAGTCATTGATAAAGTGAGAGTCATTAAAGCAAAAC
>CAZHIG010000027.1:1582-5703 GCA_964532705.1 uncultured Erysipelotrichaceae bacterium | reverse complement strand
ACATGTAAGACATCAATGTACTCCAGACTTGGTTTAAGTAATTCGATATAGTCTTCTTTTACTAAACCTTCCTCATGATAATCACTGGCTGAAATTCGAAGGGAGATAAACATTTCTGGCTTGATGAGTTCTCTTATACTTTTTAAAATTTCGTGTAAGAAACGCGCTCTATTTTGAACACTGCCTCCGTAATCATCTTTCCGTTTGTTGGTTAAGGGAGAAAGAAATTCATGAATAAGATATCCGTGAGCCGCATGGATTTCAATGCCATCGTAGCCAGCACTTTGAGCTCTAAGGGCAGCTTGAACAAATTGTGTTTGAACCGTTTGAATCTCATCTAAGCTCATTTCAACAGGTACTTGATAGTCTTGTGAATAGGGTATAGCGCTTGGAGCAATATGAGGGGATGCACATGAAACCGATTTACGACCGGCATGTGCCAGTTGAATTGCCACTTTAGATTGATAGATATGTAATTTTGAAACCAAGTTTTTGTGGGCTTCAATAAACGTGTCATCCCATAAGCCTAAGTCTTCATCACTGATTCGGCCTTCAGGTGAAACAGCGGTAGCTTCAAGAATGATGAGGCCAACACCCCCTAGTGCGCGAGCTGCATAGTGATGCTCATGAAAATCGGTGAGTGCACCATTGGATGCTTGATACATACACATCGGTGGCATCACAAGGCGATTTCTGAGTTGGGTATTGCGAAGGATATAAGGTTCAAGTGCTTTCATAGTAATCTCCTGATACTAGTGTAGTAGTAGATTCCTATTTTAAGCAATTGAGATACTCTTAAGTGTTAAATGCTTGAAGCTATGATACAGTAGGTTAGAATTAAATCAAAAGAGTCAAAACATGAACACACAACGAAAACAACTCAGTCAACTTACTACACTAGCCTTCCTCATTGCGATGATTGTTCTTATGACATTCACGCCTAACTTTGGATACATCCAAACGGGAATCTTTTCAATCACAACCATTCATATTCCAGTTTTAATTGGATCAATCGCGTTAGGACCTTTAGGAGGTCTAGTTTTAGGTACGACTTGGGGTATCACCTCATATTTATACGCTTTAAGTTTAGGAACCCTTGAGGCAGCAATTTTTCTAAATCCTTTGGTTTCAATTGCGCCTAGAATCCTTGTGGGTTTAAGTGTTTCTTACTTAAGTTTAGTCACTCGAAACATTAAGCTAAAAGATGTCTATAAGTATTCTTTCTTGGCTGCCAGTGGAACGCTTATCAATACCATTTTAGTGCTTAGTGCCATCTTTACTTTTGAATCAGCGGGTTTAATCAGTTTTAATCAAGCCGTTAGCACCATCTTGACCATCATCATTTCAAGCAATGCGCTGTTAGAACTTTTTGCGGCCATTGTTTTGGTTCCGGCCGTCATTGTGGCGCTCAAGAAAGTACGACCCAATTTATTTTAGGGCACTAAATGTGTAAAATAATGCATTGTTTGTTAAACTAGAAGTACATAAAGGAGAACATCACATGTCACTTACATTAGCTCAATTGCCTTATGCTTACGATGCTTTAGAACCTCATATTGATGCCAGAACGATGGAGATCCATCATACCAAGCATCACCAAGCTTACATCACAAACTACAATACTGCTTTAGAAAAACACCCAGAACTCAAAGGAACTCTTGAAGATCATCTGAAGAATTTGGATGCTGTTCCTGAAGACATTCGTATGGTTGTTCGAAACAATGGTGGAGGTGCTTATAACCACGATTTGTTTTGGAAAGTTTTAGCGCCAGCTGGTCAAACACCTTCTGCACATCTTGTCCACCATATTGAAGCAGATTTTGGAAGTATGGACGCTTTCAAAGAAGCATTCTCAAATGCTGCTAAGACGAGATTTGGTTCTGGTTGGGCCTGGTTGATTGTTAAAAAAGACAAACATTTAGCGGTTGTATCTACCCCTAACCAAGACACCCCTTTAGATCAAGGTACTCCAATTCTTGGTTTAGACGTTTGGGAACATGCCTACTACCTTAACTATCAAAACCGTCGCCCTGATTATGTGGCTGCATTCTGGAATGTGGTCAATTGGACGGAAGTTGAAAAACGATTACACGACGCCTTATAATAGAGGTATGTCAAAGAAAATCATAGATTTATCTTTTGGAGAAGAAATTGGTAATGCTGTGACTCATGGAGTCATGGCTTTACTTTTATTAGGGCTTCTTCCTGTTTTATCGGTATATTCCTATCTTAAAATGGGTTTATTAAGCAGCATAGGAATCAGTATTTTTGTCATTTCTTTATTTCTCATGTTTTTAGCTTCAACTCTTTATCATGTGATGGCGCATGACTCAAAACATAAAGAAATCATGCGAATTCTTGATCACTCCGCCATCTTTATTGCGATTGCAGGCTCTTATACGCCAGTAGCCTTAAGCATCATCAAAGGCTGGCAAGGCATCTTAGTTCTTGTGATTCAGTGGAGCTTGGTGGTCGGTGGAATTGTGTATAAATCCCTGACACTAAAAGGAAACAAGAAGATTTCATTGATTATTTATCTGAGTATGGGATGGATTGCAGTATTATTTCTTCCTAAGCTCATTGAAAATTCGAATTTTAGCTTTGTGTTATGGATTATTGTTGGTGGTGTGATGTACAGTATTGGCGCATGGTTTTATGCGCAAAAACATCGTCCTTATTTCCATTTCATTTGGCATTTATTTATCAATCTTGCATCCATATCACATTTGATCGCTATGGTTTTCTACCTTAACTAAGACTTTACAAAAAACATCCCTTAATTGGGATGTTTGTTTTATAATGGGGCTAATAGGTCTAAAGGAGATTGACCATGAAATTCACAAAAGAAGAGAAGAGTTGGATTTTGTATGATGTGGCAAATTCAGCGTTTACTTTAATCACATCCGCTACCATTCCTATTTGGTTTGCTTATTTGTATGGTTTGAGCCCTGTCGGAGACATTCCAGCAACATCCTTTTATGCGATTACCACATCTATTTCAGTGGCCATCATTGCATTGCTAAGTCCTGCTTTAGGATCGATTGCAGACCATAAAGGAATGAAGAAGAAACTTTTTATTGGTTCAGTTGCGATTGGGGTTTTAGGGGGGCTTGCCTTTACTTCTGTCAATCAATGGATCGCTTTTCTTGCGCTCTTTGTGGTGGCTAGAACAGGGTACTCGCTTGCCAATGTTTTCTACGATTCAATGTTGGTCGATGTAACAACTGATGAAAGAATGGATACCATTTCTTCCTATGGATATGCCTTTGGCTATGTTGGATCAACCATTCCTTTTATTGTTGGTTTGGTGTTCGTACTGATGCCTGATTTATTTGGAATTGATACTGCCATGGGGACTAAGATTTCTTTTGTGATTGCACTGCTTTGGTGGTTATTTCTTACATATCCTGTTGTTAAGAATGTTAAACAAACCTATTTTACTCAACCTGAGAAACACCTTCTAAGTCACTCGTTTACAGCTTTAGGAAGAACCTTCAATAAAATCAAAGAAAATAAAGTAATGTTTCTTTATGTCATTGCATATTTCTTTTATATCGATGGCGTTTATACCATTATTTCAATGGCTTCAGCCTTTGGTGCTGAAGTAGGTCTAGCGACGGATGGAATGATTTTGGCTCTATTGTTTACCCAATTCATAGCGTTCCCCTTTGCAATTCTAGCTGCTTATCTTGCGAAAAAATTCGATGTTATCGCTTTATTAAAAATCTATGTACTCATCTATGCTGGTGTTGCGGTCTTTGGATTTTTCTTAGAGTCACAATGGCAATTCTGGGTACTGGCGGGTGTTGTAGGGATCGCTCAAGGGGGTGTTCAATCCTTGTCTCGCTCTTTCTTTGGTAAATTGGTTCCTAAAGAAAATTCCAATGAGTACTTTGGTTTCTATGACATCTTTGGGAAATATGCTGATTTGCTTGGACCCATCCTCATTGCGATTTCAGGAATTGTATTTAAACAATCACGCTATGCCATCTTATTCTTAGTAACTTTCTTCATCATTGGATATGTTCTACTGACCAAGGTTGAAAAACTGATCAAAAATGCATAAAGCTTCCTAATGGAAGCTTTTATTTGATATGGATGACTTTAAAATGTTCAAACAC
>CAZHIG010000027.1:0-1482 GCA_964532705.1 uncultured Erysipelotrichaceae bacterium | reverse complement strand
TGCAAGGGCACTGGTTGTGGCCGTCTTTTCTCCACTTAAGATCAGCTGATATAGATGTTCTGAACTCTTTTTTGTTGAACCAAAATAGAAAGCTTCAAAGATTTTGACATTGTTTGGAATTATGGATTTTCTAATGCAATGATTAATATATTCGCTCTGTTTGTCTGTAAGTTGCATAAAAGCATTTTAACATTGCCCATGCTATAATTTTGGCATGCTTAAAACCATCTTTAAGATTTCTTTACTCCTATTGTTTAGTTTGAGTGCGTGCACACCGGTTCATCCGATCGTTGACAGCGCTTATCAAGGGAATCATCCATTACTTGAACACCATGAATTTACTCTAGCTGGAATGCCTGAGTATGTTCATGAGAAAGAAATTTTTAGAATTGAACACATTTATGATTTAGCCATATTGGCATTCATCAAACAGGACGATCAGGGTTCTAATTTTTACTTTGTTATGGAAAGTTCGCCAGATTTAAGTCAGTTATTCGCACTCATTGAAAGTTTAATTCCGTATTCATTTGAACTGGTTTTATCTACCTTAAAATATGAGGCCAGTGAAGATGAGGTCATCCAAATCTATCAACTTAAACTTAAACCTACTTTAGAAGAAAGCAGTGAACTGCCCACATTTTTTTCTCAATTTATTGAGAGTCTCAAATTACAGACCTTAAGCCCAATCGATCAAATCACAAACATTCATAATGAGCTTATTCTTCAAACAGAATATGACATGAGCATCCTTGATTTAGATCTAAGCATTCCTCAAAAACATCCTTCATTTGAAGCCATAGGCTTATTTAAATACAATTTAGCGGTATGTTCAGGCTATGCCCGAGCGTTTAATGGTTTAGCGCATGAGCTTGGGATACCGAGTTTAATGATTTCATCAGAAGTCATGGCTCATGCTTGGAATATGGTTTATTTAGAGGATGAATGGCTGTTTGTTGATGTTACCTTTGATGATCCTGTTCCCGATCAAAAAGGAAGAGTGAGATCCAATTATTTATTATTAAATGAAGAAGACTTCTTAAGTTTAGGCAAACATGAATTTGATGAGAATGGAGGAACAGCTTTAAGCAAAGAGACTTATGTTGAATTTGCGAACTATGTTTACTTTAATGTGAAGTCTTGGTGAAAAGATGGAAAGCGCTTGCATAATTTTGTGCAAAGACTAAAATAGAATTAACAGGATTTAGAAAGAAGGTCACTGCATGCTCAGGGTTCATAAAACAGAGAATCCACTTGCTTTAGCGCACCGCGAAGATGCGCTCTTAGGCTGTGTCTTGTCTAAATACTTTACGATTTAAGATGGAAGCATTGTGTCCATCTTTTTTATTGTTTGAGATATAGGAGGTAAACATATATGGATCAAACAAATTTATTATTCTGGGAAGCAGCGGCTGCAGGAGATTTTCAAAAAGTCGTTGCAGCCATCAATCAAGGTGCAGACGTTAATATTCGAAATGCAGAAGC
>CAZHIG010000026.1:8598-10245 GCA_964532705.1 uncultured Erysipelotrichaceae bacterium | reverse complement strand
GGGGCTTGCATTGGTCCACGTGGTTCTCGTGTTCAAGTTGTAATTGAAGAACTTAAAGGTGAAAAGATTGATATTTTTGAATGGAGTGAGAATGTCATTGACTTGATCAAGAATTCTTTAAGTCCAGCACAAATCTTAGCAGTATTGCCTACAGAAGAAAAACGTGGGCTATTGGTTGTGGTTGACGAATCTCAATTGTCTTTAGCGATTGGTAAAAAAGGTAAGAATGCTCGTTTAGCAGTCCGTTTGACCAATCTCAAAATTGATATTAAATCCAGTCAAGAAATGGAAGAAGAAGGTCGTAATTGGAAAGACGAAGCTGCTGCTTTCGCTTTAGAACAACAAGCCAAGATTTTAGAGCGCAAAGCGAAGAAACTTCAAGAAGAACGCGAAAAGCAAGCGGTCATTGAAGCTCAAAAACAAGCTGAATACGCTAATCTTGTTGAAGATTTAAGTTCTAAAGATGATGTTGAAGAAGTTGAAGAAAAAGATTTCATCACTGAAGAAGTTAAAACGGAAACAAAAGTTGAACCAGTTGTAAAAGAAAAAGTGGCTGAACCGGTTAAGGAAGTTAAAATTAAAGCCCCTAAGAAGCCGCTTGAAGTTCACCGCGATTATGTTTCTAAACTTGAGAAACTTGTTGAAGTTAAACAACCTGTTGAGAAAAAAGAAATTAAACGTAAGAAAAAATCTGAAGAAGAAGAGAGAAGATTACGTGCTTCTGAATTGGTTAAAGACAAAGACTACGAAATCAAGATTGAGTACACAGAAGAAGAGTTGGCAGAGATTGCAAAACAACAAGAACTTGAAAAATCTGGTTGGGAAGATGAAGTGGATTATGATGAATACGAAGCATTCTATGAGGATGAAGAGTAAACCCATTATTTGGAGGTTTTATGAAGAAAATACCTATGCGTAAGTGCATTGCGACTCAAGTATCTGCAGCAAAAAAAGATTTGATCCGTGTAGTTCGCTCTCCTGAAGGGGTTGTGAGTATTGATCTATCAGGGAAAGCAAACGGTCGAGGCGCTTACTTATTTAAAAGTTTAGAAGCCGTTGAATTAGCCCAAAAGAAAGGCGCCCTTGCACGAGCGCTTGAATGCACAGTGGATACGAGTGTATACGAGGAGCTTAAGCGACTTGTTACAAAGTAAGTCATACTTTGGCTTGGCATTAAGAGCAGGAGCGATTGTTGTGGGTGTAAAACTATTTGATGCCATTCGAAACAAGGGTGTCTATCTCGTGTTTTTAAACCCTCAAGCCTCTATTCGTTCTTCAAAGCAAGTTAAAGATAAATGTGCATTTTATGGTGTTGAAGTGATTGAAGGTGTTGAACCTAAATCCTTCTTAGAAATTGGTAAGTTTGTAGCTGCCATTGGCATTACCAATCAACAAATGGCAAAGAGTATTAAAGAGAAAGTAGGTGGAAGTGATGGCAAGACCAGCAAAGAAGAAATTTCAACCCAAGAAAGCGGGCGCTCCTAAAACAGAATTTAAACCGCGCTTGGAAGTTGTAAAGGAAATCACATATACAGATGGCATTACTGTAAGTGAGTTGGCAGATAAGCTCAATAAGAATTCGAGCGATTTGATTAAATTGTTGTTTATGTTGGGGAAAATGGTAACCATTAATTCAAGTTTAGATGA
>CAZHIG010000026.1:0-8498 GCA_964532705.1 uncultured Erysipelotrichaceae bacterium | reverse complement strand
GGACATGAAGCTTTTACAGCGATGCGTGCTCGTGGAGCAAAAGTTACAGACATTGTTATTATTGTAGTAGCAGCCGATGATGGAGTGATGCCTCAAACGCGTGAAGCTATTGATCATGCAAAAGACGCCAATGTACCGATCATTGTAGCGGTTAATAAAATGGATAAACCTGGTGCCAATCCTGACAAAATTATGAATGCGATGGCAGATCTAGGACTTACCCCTGAAGAGTGGGGTGGCAAGACCATGTTTATTAAACTTTCAGCTAAAACAGGGGAAGGTATTCAAGATTTACTTGAATCTATTCTAGTGATTGCAGAAGTTGAAGAACTCAAAGCCAATCCTGCGCGTTTAGCCAGTGGTTCAGTCATTGAAGCACGTTTGGATAAAGGTCGCGGTCCTGTAACAACTTTACTTGTTCAAAATGGAACTTTAAAAACAGGAGATATTTTAGTTGTTGGTGCTTGTTTTGGAAAAGTGCGTAGAATGACTGATGATCGTGGACGTGAAATCAAAGAAGCAAAACCTTCAACCCCTGTTGAGATTATTGGTTTAAATGATGTACCTGTAGCGGGTGATTACTTTAAAGCTTTTGCGAATGAGAGAAATGCTCGCGCAATTGCTGATCGTCGTCTTCAAGTAAAAACCGATACTGAAAGACGTGCAAATACATCTGTGAGTTTAGATGAATTATCGAGTGCGATTGCGGAAGGTCAACTCAAAGAAGTTAAAGTTATTGTAAAGACGGATGTGCAAGGTTCAGCTGAAGCCATTAAACAAGCCTTAGAAAAGATTGATGTAGAAACCATTCGTGTTAATGTCATTCGTTCTAGTGTTGGTGCTATTTCTGAATCTGATGTTATGCTTGCTTCAGCTTCTCAAGCCTTAATTATTGGCTTTAATGTTCGTCCAGATGCAAATGTTCGAAAAAAAGCAGAAGAAGAGGGGATTGATATTCGCTTATACTCAGTTATTTATGATGCAGTCGATCAAATTGAGAAAGCAATGAAAGGCTTATTGGCCCCTGTTTATGAAGAAGTTGTCCTAGGACAAGCTGAAGTACGTCAAACCTTTAAAGTTTCTAAAATTGGTACCATTGCAGGATGTATGGTTTTGGATGGTAAACTGGTCAGAGAAGCTAAAGTACGTGTTATTCGTGATGGAAAAGTCATCTATACAAGTAAACTTTCTTCACTTAAACGTTTTAAAAATGATGCGAAGGAAGTTGCTGCAGGTTATGACTGTGGGATCACCATCGATAACTTTAACGACATCAAAGAAAACGACATCGTTGAAGCGTATGCAGATCAAGAAGTGAGTGTAGAGTAATATGGCCATTCGTCAACAACGCATTGCTCAACTCATTTTAAAGGAAGTATCTCAAATGGTTCAATTTGAAATACGTGATCCTGAGATTGGCTTTATTACGTTGAGTGATGTAGATTTAAGCAATGACTTTTCTTACTGTAAGATCTTTGTTAGTTTCTTAGACAAATCAAAATCTGAAGAAAGTCAACTACTAGCCTTAAATGGTTATTCTAAACAAATTAGAGTCCGTCTAGGTAAAGTCTTAATGATTAAAAAAATTCCAAGTGTACAATTTTATATCGACGAGAGTTTCAAAGAAGGCGCACGCATCGATGAGATTATTCAAGGATTTAAAAAGTAAGCAATAAATTGCTTACTTTTTTATGTATCCTGATAAGAAGGCTTGAGTTCTTGATTCTTTAGGATGCGTGAATAGATCTTTTGGATGACCTTCTTCAAGGATGATGCCTTGGTCCATAAATAAGACTCTATTGGATACATCACGTGCGAAACTCATTTCATGCGTAACGATAATCATTGTTCTTTTTTCTTTAGCTAAATCCAAGATGACATTAAGAACTTCTTGAACCATCTCTGGATCAAGTGCACTGGTGGGTTCATCGAATAAGAGAACTTCTGGGTTCATACAAAGTGATCGTGCGATGGCAACTCTTTGTTTTTGACCACCTGACAGAGTTGTTACAGAACGATGTGCAAATTCAAGCATACCAACTTTATCTAAGATACTCAGTGCTTGTTTTTGTGCTTCCTTTTTACTTTGATGTAATACATGAATGGGTCCAAGGGTACAATTATCCAAAACATTGAGATTATTGAATAGATTAAAGTTTTGAAAGATCATTCCAACTTTTGAACGATAAATATCAAGCGATTTTAACGCTTGAATGTCTTTATCATGAAAGAGTATTTGACCTGAATCATAGCTTTCTAATAGATTAATACAACGTAAAAGTGTGGATTTACCTGATCCTGAAGACCCAATAATTGAGATGATGTCTCCTTGTTTTACTGATAAATTAATGTCTTTTAAGACTTGATTTGAACCAAAGGATTTACTTAAGTTATTAACTTTAATGATCATGCTTTTGTCTCCTTTCGAAACATTGGCATGGTTGAACTACTTACGCCATCGTAACCTTCAATGTTGTATCGTTTCTCCAGCCATTTTAGGAGCGATGTGGTTGAATATGTTAGAAACAAGTAAATGAGTGCAGTGACTGTAAATGTATCTACAAAACGATAATTAATGCCAGCTACGGATACGGATTGAAAATAAAGTTCAGTAACCCCAATCACATTGAGTACAGATGTGTCTTTAATATTAACCACAAATTCATTTCCGATAGAGGGGAAAGCATTTTTTATCGCCTGTGGTAAGATGACCAGAATCATCGTTTGTCGATTGCTTAAGCCTAGTGAACGAGCTGCTTCATTTTGACCTTTATCAAGTGATTGTATCCCAGCTCTAATGATTTCAGCCATATATGCCCCCGTGTTAATCGAAACGACAACAACCCCAGCCAAGAGTTTTGAATTTCTAAATAAGGGTAGAAATGTGTAGTAAATGAAAATGGCTTGTACCATCATCGGTGTGCCACGGAATATCTCTATATAGAGTGTTGATAAAAGTTGAAAAATTTTCTTTGTACTTTTTTGAAGAATAGAGTCTTTAGAATCTATTTTTATTGAACGCACTAAACCCATCAAAAGGCCTATAAAAAGGCCTATGATGGTTGCGCTTAAAGCGATGATTAGAGTGTTTTTAGATCCACTGATAAATAAGGTCGCGTATCTATGGGCAATGTCTACAACGTTTTGCATTATTCTGCAGGTTGTAAAGCGATGGCAGTGGCCATCATTTCATTACGAGTATCTTGGCTTAAAGTACTTAAGACAGCATTGATGGTATCAATGAGTTCTGTATCCTCTAAGCGGGTTGCGACAGATACAGTTGTGTCTTCGAATGAAAGTTCGAAGCCTTGTCCTTCATCAAATTGAATCATGGTTAAGTCTGGATTGTTATTTACGATGCTCAATGCTACTGGATATTCAGAAACCATTGCATCGGCTTCGCCCTGAAGAACTGCGTTGGTTAAAAGGGCAAATGAATTTAAAGGTGTTAGGTGGTTTACATTTTCGATTTGATCCACGATGGTATCGTGAAAGGTATTCAATTGTGCAATAACAGATGCAGATTTAAAATCAGCAAGATTTACTGCACTCGCATATGTAGAATCATTTCTAACAATGAGAACCATATCAGATTGGTAATAAGGATCAGAGAAAGCAACGGATTGTCTTCTTTCTTCTGTGTCTGTCATCCCAGCAACAATCATGTCAATTTCACCATTGGTCAAAGCTGGAATCAAACCGTCCCAACCAATTTTCTTTACCACTAAAGTTCTATTGGCTTCTTCAGCGATGGCTTTTGCGATTTGGATATCATAACCATCACAATAACCAGCACCATCTTCATCAATAAGCACTGAACTGTCTGTTTCGTCAGTTTGCGTCCAATTAAAAGGCGCATAGGCACATTCTAGACCAACAATAAGTGATTCAGTGTCTTCACTTGCGCTACAGCCACTTAGAACTAAAACGCTTAATACGATAGATAATAAAATTTTACTCATTTCTTTTCCCTCCTGAGTAATAAAAAAGGTGTCCATGACACCATAAGTAACCTGAGTTCTTTATAGCGCCACTTCTTTCAAAAGAAAGAAGGAGTGTGTTGGTTATTCACTCAACACCCCACAATCTATTTTGCCAAATAGATATGTTCGGCGACGGTTGCCTTTCAATCGTTTCATTGCTTGCCAGCTCTACGATCTACTTTTCTGCGTCGCTACCTCTAATATTGTTCTTAGTATTGCTTAATTAAAACGACTTGTCAACACTTTTTTTCCAAAGTTTTAATTGTTTTTGGTTTGATAACATTTTTATGAAGTTTTTTTGAGCCAAGGGAACTTCTTGATAAAGGGCATTCAGTTTCTCTTTGACATCCTGTCTTTTGGTTAATCCATCAACTGGACAATTTGATTTAATTCTTGGAATACCTAGGATCTTACATTCATTAATAATTTCCTCTTCAGTGACATAAATAAACGGTCTAATGAAAGTAACTTGTGTTTCACTCATGTACATTTTTGGATCGAATGTTGCTAATTTACCACCATAAATAGCGTTTAAGAAAAGTGTTTCGATGGCATCGTCTGCATGATGTGCAAAAGCAACTTTATTGCACTTAAGTTCTTTAGCTTTATCAATAACAGCACCTTTTTTAAGTTTGGAACATAAAGAACATTGAACGATATCTTTCTTTTTATTTAAGTCTAGATAGACTGAGATCATAGAATCATAACGTTCTAGTTTTAAATTGTGTTGATTAAAAAAAGATTCAAGTTCATCAAAAGGCTCTTCTCCAAATCCAAGATTGATGTGTATACCGATGATGGTAAAATTCTTTCGAGATTTTTGACGATATAACTCGAGTGTGTAAAGTAAAAGGGAAGAATCTTTTCCTCCGCTGATGCCAACAGCAATACGATCATTTTCTTCAATCAATTCGTAATCTAAATCTGCTAATCCGATATTCTTAATAATGTTTCTCAAATGACACCTTCGCTTTAGGAGTATTGTATAATAGCATCGTGATTTCAAACAACTTAAATGGAATATTAGCACTACATAAACCGGTTGGGATGACATCTTTTGATGTGATTGCTAAACTTAGAAAAATACTAGGAACACGAAAGATTGGTCATAGTGGAACTTTAGATCCTAACGCGGAAGGATTATTGATTATCTTAGTAGGACATTCAACGAAACTCACGCCTTTTTTACATGAAGGGCAAAAGACATATCAAGCGAGTCTAAAATTTGGGATGAAAACGGATACTGCTGATATTTGGGGAAAAGTAATAGAAGAAAAACCTATTGTTGAGTTTTCCGATGATGAATTAGAACGCGTTCGTAACTCTTTCTTGGGTAAAACTTCTCAAACGCCTCCTATGGTTTCTGCACTTTCTGTTAATGGCAAAAGACTCTATGAATATGCTCGAGAAAATATTGAGGTTGAACGAACTTTAAGGGAAATTTTTATTGATCAATTAGAAATCAAAAGAATCGACACTGGATTAATGCTTAGTGTATCCTGTTCAAGTGGAACCTATGTTCGTGTGTTATGTGAAGATATTGCTGAAAAATTAGGAAATTTAGCTTGTATGACATCCTTGGTAAGAACTCAAATTGATACGATATTATTGAAAGACGCCATACCATTACAGGAACTTAATCCACACTCGTTGAATTGGATAGATCCTTTTGATTTAATTAAGTACCCTAAAATTGAGATTCATGAGATTGAACGTGTATATCATGGAAAACGACTACGAATTGATTATTGTGCAAAAAGAATTGCAATCACTCACCTAGATTCATTAATTGCCATTTATGAATATGATGAGATAGAAGAAAATTACAAAAGTGTTAGAGGGTTATGGTAATGCAAGATATTATTTTATCAACAACAAAATCTCTGAGGCAGCTTAAAGGGATTAGCGCATGTATTGGATATTTTGATGGTTTTCATATTGGTCATCAAAGTCTATTCAATAAAACACTAAATTATGCGAGAAATCACGACCTGCAAAGTGCCATTATCAGTTTTGATCCTGATCCAAGTGTCGTGCTGAGTCCAAGTGCTAAAATTGAGCATTTAACAAGCATCGCAGATCGTAAGCAGCTGGCGAGTGATTATGGTTTTGATCTTTGGATCAGTATTGAGTTTAATCATGAAATGGCACAGATGCCTGTTCTAGATTTTATCCACAAATTAAAAAATATCAACATTCAACATTTAATTTGTGGTTATGATTTTAAATTTGGGAGAAATGGTTTAGGAAGCACTCAAGATTTACTTGAAAATCAAACGAGCGATTTTAGTGTTGAAGTGATTGATGCGGTAAAGTACCTCGGTGAAAAGATCAGTACAACTAGAATAAAACAAGCTTTAAAAGAAGGGCAGATGGAGCTTGTGGAACATCTATTGGGCCGATCCTATATCCTTAAAGGAACAGTTGTTAAGGGTCGTCAAATTGGTCGTACGATTGGTTATCCTACCGCTAACCTTAAAGTAAGTGATGAATACATCATGCCTAAAATTGGCGTATATTCTGGTTATGTCATCATTAACAAATTAAGATATTCATCCATGATCGGAATAGGATACAATCCAACCGTAACACAAGACCATGTTGTATCTTTAGAAGCCCACATCTTTGATTTTAATCAAGATATTTATGATTTAGAAGTAGAGTTTGTTTTAAAGCATTATGTACGTAGTGAGATTAAGTTTAAATCTTTATCAGAACTCACCGAACAATTACATCTTGACGAAACTCAATGTAGACAACTCAATGCAAACGACGATTAATTGAAAATTTTACATTTTTTTGAAAATTCGCTTGCATGTTACATTTACTTATGTATAATAAGTCCATAAGCTAAGATCAGAAGTAGTAATAACTTCGTTCAATGAAAAGCGACTTGCGATTGGTGAAAGGCAAGCATTGATGAACTGTGAACGTGTCTGTGAGCTGAACACTCGAATATTGAGAGTGATTCCGTAGGTGTGCGTTAAACCGTAGAGCTGTTACAGGAAACTGTAAAATTAAGGTGGTACCGCGTATTCAACGTCCTTTGTATGAAGGGCGTTTTTTTATTGAAGGAGGGAATCTATGAACATTAATTTTGAATCTATATATGCTTATCTGCCCTATATGTTAGGTGGTGCACTCATAACTTTGCAAGTAGCCTTTGCGACAGCAATTATGGGATCTCTTATAGGATTACTCTTAAGCTTTATGTCGCGACGACGAGGACTGTTAAGCAAACTCGTTAAGATTTGGGTGGATTTCTTTAGAGGGACACCTTTACTCTTCCAATTGGTATTCTTCCATTATGCATTGCCACAAATTACGGGTTGGGTCCCAAGTGCATATGTGTCTTCGATCGTTGTGTTCTCCCTTAATTCAAGTGCATACTTATCTGAGATCTTGAGGGCTGGAATTGAATCAATCGATAAGGGTCAAAGTGAAGCTGCCCATGCTTTAGGTGTAAGTTCACTGGACATCTCATTGTTCATCATCATTCCTCAAGCGCTTAGAAATGTATTGCCTGCAATTATGAATGAGTTTATTACATTGGTTAAAGAAACATCGGTTGTGTCAGTGATCTCACTGACTGACATCATGCGTCGACAATCGATTGTGTCTGCAGCCACCTATCGTTTCTTTGAACCAATGCTGATTGTGGGAGCGATATATCTATTTCTAAACATCATTTTAAGCCATTTAGGTAAACGCTTGGAAAGGAAACTTAGTTATGATTAAACTTGAAAATGTCTCAAAACAATTTGGATCAACTTCGGTTTTATCAAACATAAACATTGAGTTTCTTCCAGAGAAGACCTATGCCATTATTGGTTCATCGGGTGCAGGTAAAAGTACTTTGCTAAGATGTATTAATTTACTTGAAAAGCCATCCACAGGCAGTGTCTATGTGGATGGTATAGATCTTCTAAAAGATAAAGCTTCGCTCACAAAAATTAGAGAACGCATCGGGATGGTGTTTCAAAATTTTAATTTATTTGCCCACATGCGTGCGATAGATAATGTGAGTTTTGCACTGATTAAAGTAAAGCATTACAGTAAAGAGGATGCGAATATTGAGGCAAAAAAACAACTTGAAGCAGTCGGCTTAGGTCATCGTCTCAACAATTACCCACATCAACTCAGTGGGGGCGAAAAACAAAGAGTTGCCATTGCTAGAGCATTAGCGATGCATCCTGAAGCCATGTTGTTTGATGAACCCACCAGTGCTTTAGATCCTGAAATGACCCAAGAAGTTCTTAAGGTAATTAAGGGTCTTAATCATACTGGGATGACGAATATCATTGTTACCCATGAGATAAAATTTGCTCAGGAGGTAGCTGATTACATCGTTTATATGAATAATGCAGAGATTTTAGAAGTTACCAATACCCAAGAGTTCTTTAAGAAGCCAAAAACACAACGTGCTCAAGAATTCTTGTCAAATATGATTTAAAGAAAAGGAAAATAAAAACATGAAAAAAATACTGCTTGTCTTAGGATTAAGTTTAGTTTTGT
>CAZHIG010000025.1:0-10371 GCA_964532705.1 uncultured Erysipelotrichaceae bacterium | reverse complement strand
TTTCTGAAACCCTAGGCGAAGAAAAACGGTGGATTCATTATGGCTTAACCTCTACTGATGTGGTGGATACCGCCTTAGGGTTTCAACTCAAAAAAGTAAATCAAGTGATTCGTGAAGATCTACTGCTTTTGATTGAAGCATTAAAAGAAAAAGCCCTCAAATATAAATACAGCCCATGTATTGGTAGAACGCATGGCATCCATGCGGAAGTAAGCACATTTGGATTAAAGTTTGCCTTATATGTGGATGAATTTTATCGTCAGCTTAGACGCTTTGATGATGCCTGTGCAGAAATTGAAGTTGGTAAGATTTCAGGTGCCGTCGGTAATTGTTTATATACTGGTGTGACTTTACAAGATGATGTTTGTCATCGTTTAGGACTTAAAGCAGCCAATATTTCGACACAAACCCTACAAAGAGATCGACATGCGAATTATTTATCCAGTTTAGCGCTCATCGCTTCGAGCTTAGATAAGATTGCGATTGAGATGAGACACTTACAAAGAACAGAAGTCTCTGAAGTTCAGGAAGGCTTTGTATCAGGTCAAAAAGGCTCGAGTGCCATGCCGCATAAGCGCAATCCGATTAGCTTTGAAAACATCAGTGGCCTATCTCGTGTCATTCGAGGCTATATGCTCAGTGCATTTGAAGACATTCCTTTGTGGCATGAAAGAGACATATCTCACTCATCCGTCGAAAGAATCATTTTGCCTGATGCAACGATCTTGATTGATTATATGTTAACGCGCATGACCCTTAGTATTAAAAATCTAACTGTCTTTGAAGATCGCATGTTGGAAAATATCGAAAAAACGTATGGAGTGATTTTTGCGCAACGTGTAATGAATCAACTCATTGATCATAAAGCTTGGAGTCGTGAAGAAGCGTATGACTTAATTCAAGCTTTAGCCATGAAAGCCTATGATCAAAGAATTCCATTTAAGGATTTGTGTGCACTTGATCGCAAGATCAACTTAACAGATGACGAACTTGAATCTTGTTTCACTTTAGATTTCTATCAAAAAGAAGTCGATGCGATTTATCGTAGAATCGATTTATAAAGGAGAAAAGCATGCGTAAAGTAGAAATTGGCATCAGTGTCTATCCTGAATTTGATGATTTGAAAGTGATTAAAAAACAAGTGGAGCGTGCAGCAAAACTTGGATACACACGATTGTTTACGTCGATGCAGTTGAATGCTTTAGGTTTTGAAAACAGCCATTTTGATGTGAAGGCTTTTAAAGAGTTGTTTGAGTATGCGCACAGCTTTAAATTTGTGATCCATGCAGACATCAATAAAGAGGTTTTTGAATCCTTAGGAGCCAGTGTTTCTAATGTAAAAGGCATTAAAGAATTGGGAATCGATGTTTTACGTTTGGATGGAGGCTTTGGTGTCAGTGAAATCATCGAACTAACGCGCAATCCATATCAACTCATCATTGAAGACAATCCTTTTGAAGATGAAGGCACTTATGAAAAAGCAGAACGTATTTTAGATGAAGGCAATCCTTTAAACTATCGTTTCTGTCATAACTTTTTCCCAAGAAACAATACAGGCTTAGATTTTGAAGAAACTGAAAGCTTATCAAGTTATCTAAATGATTTGGGCTATGGGGTCGGTATCTTTATCACTTCACAAACATCCCCTGCAGTTCTCAACCCAACAGGCTTAGGCATTCCAAGCATTGAAGAACATCGTTATCTTCCTGCTGAGACTGCCTTTAGTGAACTAAGAAATACGGATGTTTATGATGTTGTGTTCTTTGGAGATTCTTATCCTAGTCACAAAGATCTAGAAGCCGTGGCTTCAATTGCTTCCAAAGATTATGTAGAGTTGGATGTGTGGCTCAATCAAGAACTCAGTGAAAAACAGCGTCAAGTAATTTTAGAAACGCTCCACCATAATCGTCTAGACCACTCAAAACAAGTCATCCGTTCCACCCAAACACGTAAACGATTTGAAGTGCCTGTCTTAACGCGTTTGCCTAGAGTTAAAGGCATGATAACTTTAGACAATGTCTTATCTAATCGCTATGAAGGTGAACTTCAAATTGTAATGGAGGATTTAGAGTACAGTCCCGTGGCAAATTTTGCCGGAATGGTGATGCCGCATTGCAATCGCTTACTTGAGCAAGTAAAATATAAACAAGTTTTATTTAAACTCAAGGAGAGATAATGGAAGGCCTAGAACTCATCAGTTTTCAAATTATTGCTGCCGCAGGAACCGCTCGTTCATCCTATATTGAAGCTTTACAAGCTGCCAAAGAAGGTCGTTATGATGAAGCTCAAGAAATCATCAAACAAGGGGATGAAGCTTTTGTTGAAGCCCATCACATTCATGCTGAACTCATTCAAAAGTTTGCAGCAGGAGAAGATCCAGGAGCCAACATTCTTTTAATCCATGCAGAAGACCAAGTCATGAGTGCTGAAGTATTTAAACTATTGGCTGAAGAACTCATTGAAGTCTATAAAAAATTAAAATAAAGGCGAAAGCCTTTTTTTTAGCTACAATAGAAGTATGGAAAAACTTGATACCCTTAAAACAGAAGTTCGTAATCAAAACAGTCTAGACTTAGATGCCTTATCCTCATTAGAAGTGGTGAAACTGATCAATTCAGAAGACCAAAAAGTTGCCTTAGCGGTTGAGAAAGAACTGCCCAAGATTGCGCAAGCGGTAGAGCTTTGCATTCATGCGCTCAATAATCATGGAAGAGCCATTATCTTTGGGGCAGGTACCTCGGGTAGATTAGGCGTTTTAGATGCTTCAGAGATTCCGCCTACTTACTCATCCACCAATCAATTCATTGGAATCATAGCGGGTGGAGATGAAGCACTTAGACATTCGATTGAGAATGCGGAAGATTCTAAAGACTTATGTATCGAAGAGTTAAAAGCTCTAAATTTCTCAAAAACTGACATTGCGATTGGGATTGCGGCCAGTGGACGTACCCCATATTGTATTGGGGGTTTAGAATATGCACGATCATTAGGTGCTAAAACCATATCCATTACATGTAATGAAAATACAGAGATGGCTAAACTTGCAGATGTATCGATTGAAACCATTGTGGGACCAGAAGTGGTGACCGGTTCTACGCGTATGAAGTCAGGGACAGCACAAAAGATGGTTTTGAATATGTTGAGCACAGCCACCATGGTTGGATTAGGTAAGGTTTATTCTAATCTTATGGTAGATGTGAATCCCTCAAACATCAAACTGGTGGATCGTGCAGCTCGCATCATTATGGAAGCCACTGGTTGTGATCGTAGTGTTGCAGAAACAAAACTCAAAGAAGCCAACAATCGACCTAAAGTTGCGATTGTGATGATCCTAAAAAACTGTACAGCCTATGAAGCAGAACTTAAGTTAGAAAAAGCCAATGGCTTTATTAGAAAAACAGTGTAAATAAAAGCATCGTCCTTAGACGATGCTTGTTTTCTTATAGCTTTTCTCCATTGGAATCAATGAGTTCACGATACCAATAGAAGGATTTCTTTTTAAGACGTTTGAGATCTCTAAGATCATCGTTTCCACGGTTTACGTAAATAAATCCATAACGTTTCTCAAAGCCTTGGTGGGTAGAGATCAGGTCAATGGCTGACCATGGGCAATAACCCAAGACATCTACGCCACATTCAATACTGTCTTTAAGCATTGAAATATGATCTTTTAAGTAAGAGATACGGTAGTCATCGTTAATGCTGCCATCGGCTTCCACTTTATCATTGGCACCCAATCCATTTTCAGTGATGAGTAGAGGTAAATGATATCTAGAATACATGTCCATCATGGTTGTCTTAAAGCCGAGGGGGTCAATTTGCCAACCAAATTCGGTATAAGGTAAGAATTTATTTGGAACCCCTTTATAGAAGGTGTCGGTGACTGCAATTTGTTGATCAGCGTTGGGATCTTTCTCAACTTTACCATCGTTGGCTTCAAAGGTCGCCGTATTGTAGTAGTTGAAAGCGATGAAGTCAGGTTTGCCTGCTTTAAGAATTTCCATTTCTTCTTCAGTAATGTCTAAGCGATAGCCTTTTTTGGTGATGTAGTCTAAAGCCACTGGATTGTACTTTCCCCAGACCGCAACATCTAAATACAACCAATTTCTTACTGCATTGATGTAGAGGGTTGCTAAGTTATCTTCGGGTTTAGAAGAATTTGGGTAATTCACAGAAATATTTGGGGCTGGACCAATTTTAGCATTTGGGACCATATCATGACAGAGTTTAAAGACTTTAGCTTGAGCCAACAACATGTAGTGATTGGATTGATAAAGTTCTCTTTCTTGGCCAGGCTTAGTGGTTCCAATCACAGGTCCATAGAGAATCATCATGTTTTGTTCATTGATGGTGAGCCAATATTTGACTTTTGAACCATAGTTTTCAAAGAGTACTCTTGCGAATTCCACAAAAGCATCCATGGTTTTTGGGTTGGTCCAACCCCCAACTTTGTCTAATTCATACGGTAAATCAAAGTGATACATGGTGATGATGGGCTCTATTCCATACTTAAGGCATTCATCTATTAAATCGGAATAGAACTGAACCCCTTTAGGATTAACTGTGCCTGATCCACTGGGAAGAATACGTGTCCATGCAATGGAAAAACGATAGGCTTTTAAACCTAATTCTGAAAAGAGTTTGACGTCTTCCTTGTAGTGATGATAATGGTCTGAACAGACATTGAAGTTTGGGGTACCAGGATAAGGTTCTTTAACATCTTGAACCGATAATCCTTTCCCATCTTCATTGTAGGCGCCTTCAACTTGATACGCACTGGTTGAAGCTCCCCATAAGAAATTCTTTGGAAATGACATGGTGAATTCTCCTTGTTTACAACCCCATTATAGCGAGTCTAACGTGAAAAGAATTGCCATTTTATAGGATAGAAATGAGTAGACTCAATAGACCAGACCCTAAGATGAGCCAAGTGGAATTAATTTTAGTTTTAAGCATAACAGCTAGAAAACCAATCACCATTAAAATCTCTAAGGAATTAAGTGGAAGTAGTAAGTCCACCACAACTTTTAAGATCAAGGCTAAAGAAGCAAGCTTGACCCCATCTAAGAAGGACTTAAAGTTTAGATTTTTTTTGAGTAAATCTTTAAAAGGATGGATTAGGGATACAAAGATAAAAGAAGGCAAGAAAATTCCAATCGTCGCAAGCACAGCGCCTAGGATACCATGACTAAAATAGCCAATCGCTGTAGCTGTTGTAAAGACAGGCCCTGGCGTGAGTTGACCTATTTTGAAGGCATCCAAAATTTGAGTTTGGGTCATGTATCCAGTTTGAATCAGTTCGGTATTTAAGAAGGACAATAAGACATAGCCACTGCCATAAAGAATGGAGCCAATTTTTAAAAAGACCCAAAACAACGTGAACAAACTAAAAGGCTCTAAGGCCAAAGCTTTGTTCGATTTAGTCAAAAAAATCATCAGAAAACCTAATGAAAAGAGAATGATAAACTCTTGAATGTGTAAAAAGCTTAAACCAAAGGCCACTAGAAAGAGGATGATGTTTGTTTTTGAATTAAGCTGAGCTTTTGATAAGGATATAAAGACAGAAGCAATTAAAGCAATCACCACCGGGGTCATCCCTGTGATGAAAGTTTGCAAAACACTCAAATCTTGATAAGTAGCAATTAACATGGCTAGACATAAGACCATGAGCATCGCAGGTAAGATAAAGGCTAAACCACTGATCAACATACCTTTGGTTTTAGCTCTTAAATAACCAATGTGTAAAACCATCTCTGTTGAATTTGGACCCGGAATTAAATTTGTTAAACCGATAAGATCTAAGTAATCTGATTTAGAAAGCCATTGTCGTTTTTCAACCACTTCTCTTTCCAACATGGCAATGTGGGCAGCTGGTCCACCAAAGGCAAAAAATCCAAGTCTGAGAAATAGTGTCACGAGTTCTTTCATGGGTTTAGTATAAACAAAAAGTTAATATAAAATGTAAAAGATACTTTATAAAAAAAGAGCTATTGCTCTTATAAATAATTACCCACCACTAGCACACAGGCTTCAATGGGACTCAAACCTAATGATTTGGCTTCTTCTAAAAAGTCGACATCAAAGGTTCCGGGCTGTAACCATATGTGTTTAAGACCTAAGTCCTTAACGATCGGCAAATAATCAATCCCAATACTTGGATTGACCACAAAGACGACTAAATCAGGTGTGCTTGGACATTTCTCTAATGATTCATAGACTTCTTCTCCGAAGAGTTCAGCGTATTTTGGGTTTACAGGATAAGCAATTTTATTAAGATGTCTAATCTTTCGAACAATCTTATTCGCATAGGCGTCTTCATTTTGGTTAACTCCCAATACGGCAATGGTTTTAGCGTCTTGTAAAACTTGTTTAGGATCATAGTGTTTCATGACATTTATTCTAACAAAAGGATTTCATTGAATAAAGAATAATGATAATTGACATTATAAGGTACATTTGTCAAACTAAAGTCAATCTTAAAGGAGAAGAAGAGTATGTCGAAAATTTGTATTGTCACAGATTCATCCGTTTCACTTTTTCCAGAAGAAGCTCAAAAACTAGGGATTGAGATTGCCCCACTTTCAATCATTGTGAATGGTAAAGAATCAAAAGATTTAATTGAGATTACACCCAATGATATCAAAGAGGTACTTAGACGTGGAGATACTGTTACCACTTCTCAACCCAACATTGGTTTTTTAGATGAAATGATGGAGCGACTCAAGAAAGAAAACTATGATCATATTCTAGTATTCTCAATTGCTTCGTACTTATCAGGAACCTACAATGCGTTTAGACTAGCAGCCGCTAATCATGATTTACACAACATTACGATTATGGATTCCAAATCAGTTGCAGCACCGATTCGTCATGTGGCCATTGAAGCCCGCAAAATGGCAGATTCAGGAAAAAGTGTTGAAGACATCCTAGCGTATGCGGATAAAGTCTTCAAAGCATCTGTTACGTACATCATGCCTGATAACCTTGAACAACTTCGTAAAGGGGGGCGTGTTAAAGGGGCAGTTGCAGCATTAAGCAATCTTTTAAAAATCAAACTCTGTGTCTACATTGACTACAACGTTGAAACCATTGAAAAGTTTGACACCAACCGTGTTGAAACCAAATTGTATCAATCGGTTTTAGATGACATGCGTAAACGTGGATTCTCGG
Organism: uncultured Erysipelotrichaceae bacterium; assembly: GCA_964532705.1. Taxonomy (GTDB): domain Bacteria; phylum Bacillota_I; class Bacilli_A; order Erysipelotrichales; family Erysipelotrichaceae; genus UBA2212. Next base: position 3,201 of record CAZHIG010000025.1, on the reverse strand, counting down.
GTAAAACCCATAAAGTCTATTTACCTGAATGTGATGCATCTGTGCGTGTTGAAGCTTTCAAACAATTCATCTTGGCTCAAGAACCTGAAACAGAATTTGAATTGGTTGAACTTCCTGCAGGGATTGCGGCGCATGTGGGCCTCAACACCGTTGGCGTCCAACCCGTCCTTAAAGCCTAAGTTAAACCAACCTCTTTGTGTGCTAAAATAAGTCTCAAAGAGGTTTTTATATGATGCGTAGAATTCGATATCAACAGGTTTACAACTTAAGAGACTTAGGGGGCTATCCAACCTCAGATGGGGTCACAAAGTCTAAGGTCTTTTATCGCAGTGATAATTTAACACTGCTTAAAGAAGATGAAATAGAAGATTTAAAGAATCATGGTTTAAAACAAGTCATCGATTTAAGACATGAAAAAGAAATCGATATCGAACCTGATCCTTTTGAAAAAGATGAAGAGGTCTTGTATCTCAATCACACGCATTTGGACACTAAAGACATGACAAACGAAGAACTAAACGCCTTCTTACTGTCAGACTTATATTACAAGATGGCCACCAATCAAGCGTTCATTCAACCCATTTTTGAAGCCTTTGCGAATTACGATGGCTTAACGCTCTTCCATTGTGCAGCCGGTAAAGATCGTACAGGCGTAATCACTGCTCTACTGCTAAAGGCGGTAGGTGTCGATGATTTGGACATCGTGGCAGATTATCAAGTTTCCAAAACATATTTACTTCCAAAGTATTCTGACTTAGAAAACAATCCTTTTCATGCCTATGCACAACTCTATGATTCAAAACCCGAAACAATGTTAGAATTTCTAGAGAAGCTCAATCAAAGCTATCCAGATTTAACCCAGTATTTTGATGAAATGGGCATCTCATCTTCTCACATTCAAAAAATCAAAACGAAATTTATTGAAAGGAACACAAAATGAATTTACGTAAAATTATCTTAGGATTCTCACTTATTATTTTCTTTATCCTGTTGTATACCATGATGAGCACCTATACCATCTTGGCCAACTTGGCTCAAGACATGGGTTTAGGCATGAGTGAACTCTTAGGAGGAACAGCCAATGCTTTAACGCTTTGGGCACAATTTCCCTTAGCACTTCTACTCTCTTTAGCGCTTGTTTATGTCACCCTTTGGGATAAGAGCTTAACCGAATCCTTCAATCGTTTAAATCCTGAAAACAAGAAGAAAAAATAAAATCCACTTACGTGGATTTTTATTTACTTTAAGCTAAGGATCTTCCCAATGCTTTGCATTGTTCGATGCCATCCGCATCTGGCGTATAGTTGATGATCAAACCTTCATTCAGTAAGATCGCATTGTTGGCGGTGCAACGATCAACCCATGTTCTCATGAATTCACCATCGCCCCAACCATAAGATCCAAATAGGGCAATTTCTTTTCCGCCTAAATTGGATTCAAGGCTTGCAAACATTGGTTCAAAGTCAGCTTCTTCTAAATTCTCTGCTCCCATCGATGGAGATCCAAAGGCGATACGGTCATAAGCATCGAGTTGTGAGGCATCAAATCTCATGGCTTGAATCAAAGTAACTTCAGCGCCTGCTTCTTGTGCACCATCACGAATGGCTTCTGCCATCATTTCAGTGTTGCCACTGGTGCTTGCGTATACGATTGCTAATTTCATTGGTTGTTAAACCCTTTCTTTGACCCGTACTTCTTACTCGGTCATACTACTTATATACAAAGATTTAAGTGAAGCTTCAAATCATATGCCTATAAATCGGTAAACTTTACCAAAAGAAACTCATATAATGATTTTATAAGGAGGCACTTTATGCCACTGAGAAAAGACTTTTTATGGGGCGGCGCAACTGCTGCAAATCAATTAGAAGGGGCTTATTTAGAAGATGGAAAAGGTTTATCCAACGTCGATGTGATTCCATTTGGTAAGAATCGTTTTCCTGTGATGATGGGGCATCATGTCGATTTCGAAGGTAAAGATCCAGCGGGTTATCCTTCGCATACAGGCATTGATTTCTATCATCGTTATAAAGAAGATATTGCTTTGTTTGCAGAAATGGGTTTTAAAGCTTTTAGAATGTCGATTGCTTGGGCACGCATTTATCCAACGGGCGAAGAAACTGAGCCCAATGAAGCGGGTCTTAAATTTTATGAAGATGTGTTTGATGAACTCTTAAAATACGGCATTAAACCTGTGGTTACCATTGACCACTTCGATGTGCCTTTAAATCTAACCCAAAAATATGGTTCGTGGAAATCCAGAGAGATGGTCGATCTTTTTGTAAAATATGCGACGACACTCTTTACACGCTATAAAGGCAAAGTTCAACATTGGATGACCTTTAATGAAATTAATATCTTGATGCATTTACCGTTTATGGGGGCGGGTATTGCCTTTAACGAAGGGGATAATGAAGAAGAAATTAAGTTTCAAGCAGCTCACCATCTTTTAGTGGCTTCCGCAAAAGTGACTGAGATTGCCCATCAAATTGATCCACAAAACTTAGTCGGATGCATGTTGGCGGCAGGGATTAACTATCCTTTAACCTGTGAACCCAACGATGTCTTCAAGGCACAAAAAGCCAATCGTGACAATTACTTCTTCATTGATGTGCAAAGTCGTGGAGAATATCCAAACTATGTGAAGAAATACATGGAACACAATAAGATTCGTCTGAAAATTGAACAAGGTGATTTAGCGATCCTTAAAGCCCATACGGTTGACTACATTGGCTTTAGTTATTATTCATCTCGTGTTCAATCGGCCAGTGAACATGTCGATCATGCGGAAGGCAATATCTTTAAGGCCATTAAGAATCCACATCTTAAATCATCTGAGTGGGGCTGGCAAATTGACCCACTGGGCTTACGCATCACCATGAATGAAATGTATGATCGCTACCAAAAACCTTTGTTTATTGTTGAAAATGGTTTAGGGGCTGTTGATACACCGGATGAAAATGGATATGTGGCCGATGACTATCGCATTGAATACATGAGAGAACACATTCGTGAAATGGTGAATGCGGTTGAACTGGATGGTGTAGAACTCTTAGGATACACCATGTGGGGTCCCATTGATTTGGTGTCCGCATCTACGGGAGAAATGAAGAAACGTTATGGATTCATCTATGTGAATAAACAAGATGATGGAACGGGTGATCTTAAGCGTTCTAAGAAAAAATCCTTTGATTGGTATAA
>CAZHIG010000024.1:1067-10425 GCA_964532705.1 uncultured Erysipelotrichaceae bacterium | reverse complement strand
AATTGTCTGGCATTGACTCGATCATAAAAGTCGACTTCAAAGATGTAGTCAACATAGAACTTTGGGTCCATAACATATGGGTAATACCACTTGAAATAGGCATCAGATAAAGTTAATAACCAATAATATTCTTCAAATATATGTTGATAAAAGTAGTTAAATTCAGCTGAACCTGGAATCAATGATTGTGCTTCTTTATCATTAGCTAACTCATCTTTCCATTGTTGTCTTAAATATTCATCTTCCCATACGGCATTATTATTTCTTATGTCAATTCCTAAATTCTGAACAGCCGGAGTATATGGCAATGAAACATAAAAAATTAGCGCTAATAAACCTACGATTAAATGTTTTCTCCAGTTAAAGACTACTCTTTTGAATATCGCCAATACAATCCAAATCGAAAGTGTTGCAGCCAACATCAATGTAGCACCATAAGTGCCTACTCTTGTGCCTAGGATCAACATTGCTGTTCCATGAATAAACATAGTGATTACGTACTTAATGTTCTTATCACTTCTATAAAAACCATTAACCAACAAAGGGAATAATGAGAAAAGAATAATACCTGTTGTATTCCCTTCCGAGAAATAAAACATACTAGCTAGTTGTTTGGGTTGAAAAGTTTCATAGATTCCAAAAAACCAAGCTGGGAAATTTGCCAAAGTTGGGCCATTGTAATAAGTCGCTGGACTCATTAAAAACAGGTTTGAGAAAAACAATGGATATGAAATTAGTATGGATGAATAAAATACAACTTTATCAAATATAGTTTGTTTGAAATCTGCTTTAAAAAATGCATAGATTAAGCCAAACGGAATAATCAAAGTTAACACATATCGAAGTTCAGTTGAGATGGAATAGACATATCGATTGCTTAGATACAATAAGTCAAACATGTCTTTTGTACTCAAATGATGTAAAACAAAATAAATGAGAACAGATCCCAAATAAAGGGACGCAAATAGAAAGGTTTTCTTTTTGTTTTTCTCAAACAACAAAAAAGCTAAAACAAATACTAAAGGCATTCCAATAAAGTAAATCACAGTGGAAGGGAGTGGTATCCCAAGTGGATCGAGAAACGAATAAAGAATCCAATCCATATCCAAAATGGGTTGAGCTAAAACTAAGGCCACCATCAAGGCGAGATAATGCTCCTTTGTGCCTACTTTCTTAATTAAATCAAAGATATTTTTCATTGTTTCTATTTTACCATTCTTACTTAACAAAGATGCGCATGACTGCAAGGTTATAAACATCTTTGAAATACCCAAAGATTCCATTGTGTTTATGATAGGCACCGTTTATTAGATTCTTAAATTGTAAAGCAACTATTGATCTAAACGTCATTTCTTTTAAGCAACTCTTAGCTCTGTAAAGACTGAGGGTCTTTTGAATCTCTGTATGATTCAAAAGTTCATTTAAGTCTTTTCGTTCAGATAGCGCCTTAAACATCTTTTCATGACGATCATAAATATATCTGTAGCTCTCTACATAGAATTTCGCGTTCGTAAATAAACTTTTCCAATAAGAAAGTTTAGAACCTCGAATGATTCCCACCACATTATCTCCATGTTGACGATAATATGCCAATGACTCAGGTATCCCTAAGATGCCTTGATCAAGGGATGCACAACTGATCATCCAGTCATCATGGTAAATTCCATCAGGAAAGGGGAAAAGTTGACTTAAAAAGTCTCTACGAATGGACTGGCAAAATCCAGCTACGGATCTTCCTTTATACAACAAATTTGTGATGCTTGAATACCTTTGATATTGAATGCTTTTTATATCCCACAAGGGATACAAAACAGTCTCAATGGTATTGAGTACAACTTCCGCATTGGAATAAACTATATGCATATTTGGATGATGATTATGCATTTCTACATGCTTCTTAATTTTATCTTTCTTCCATACATCATCTTGATCACAGGGGAAAATAAGGTCTCCGCTACACTCTCGTAGACAAAACTCAAAGTTTCTAAAAACACCTAATGATGGATTTTGTTTAAAGAGTTGATAGGGTATTTTGGTATCTTTAAGTGTATCTTCAATAATTTCAAGGGTTCTATCTGTAGAACCATCATCAGAGATGATGATTTCATCCGGTAGAGAAGATTGGTTTAAAAGACTCTCCAATTGTTCTTGGATGTATTTTTCGCCATTGAATGTACATAAAGCTATGGAGACTTTCATTCATTCTCCACGTAAACAAAATCTAAACTTTGATCTTTCAGATATTTTAAAGTGAGATCTTTATCAGAAAGTACAGGTGTACCTTCTAGCACGTTAGAATAATCAATGTTAATCTCAGGATCATCATAACGAATGCCTCCATCATGTTCTTTTGAGTAAAAGGCATCGACTTTATATTCAATTTCAACATGGTCACTTAAAGTGACAAAGCCATGCGCAAAGCCTTTAGGCACAAAGAGCTGAAGATGATTCTCTGTTGAAAGTTCAATGGTGAGATATTTCTTATACGTTGGACTGTTTTTTCGTAAATCCACCACCACATCCCATAAACGACCCGATACACAACGGACAAGTTTTGATTGGGCATAATCTCCTGTTTGAAAATGAAGGCCTCTTAGTGTTCCTTTTTGAGCTGAATAAGAGTGATTATCCTGTATGAATGTCACATTAATCCCAAGATCTTGGTATTTCTTTTGGTTGTAGGATTCTGTAAACCAACCCCTTCCATCCCCATATACATCTGGATGGATGATGAGTAAGCCTGGAAATGTTGTTTTTTCAATTTTCATTTAGTTCACCTGCACTTTTTAATTCTACAATATAACGATTAAGCGCGTCTTCCCAAGTAGGTAATTGTTTAAATCCATGCTCAATTAAAGATTGTTTTGAAAGTCTAGAATTTGAGGGACGTTTTGCTTTGGTTGGATAATCTTGAGTCAAAATCTCTTTGACCTGTGTTGAATACCCAGCTGTACTAAAGATGGCTTTTGCGAAGTTTGCCCAATGGGTATCCCCTTCATTGGTGATGTGATAGATGCCATATTTTTCTGATTGTATCAAATCAACGATGGTTTTTGACGCATCCACTGTATACGTGGGTGATCCAAATTGATCAGACACAACAGAGACTTGTTCTCTGTCTTTTCCTACTCTTAGCATCGTCTTAACAAAATTCTTCCCATTGATCCCAAAGACCCAGGAAATTCTTGCGATAAAGGCTTTAGGATAGCTTTCTATGACTTTCTCAGCTGCTGCTTTAGAACGGGCATATACCCCAATTGGATTGATCACATCATTGATATTGTAGGGTGTTTCTTTTGTCCCATCAAAGACATAATCAGTTGAAACCAAGAGAAACTTCGCATTTTGTTTCTTAGAAGCCTCAAATAGAAATCGTGTGCCTTCAACATTGATGCGGTGACACTTTTCTTGTTCATCTTCTGCTAAATCAACAGCTGTGTACGCCGCTGAGTGAATGACTGAAGTAAACTCATGATTCAAAAAGTAAGTCTGGATACTGTCTTCATTCAACAAATTGAGTTCTGAAGAACTGGGGGCACAATAAGCTAGATTTCTACTTTTACATTCTTTGATGAGGTCGTAGCCAAGTTGACCACTTCCACCTGTGATTAGAATCATTGTTTCCCCCTCAGTACTAGTATTCTTAACGCTTGCCACGTATTACGGTTTAAAGCAGCTAAGTATAAACGATAATGGATCGGTAAATGACGAATGTATCGATTATGCTTCCAGTTTGGATAATGCATAGCCATAAACTCAAATGCTCGTTTCATAAGTTCGTCTGAGCGATCTGATCTAAAGAAGCGGAACGCTCCATACAGGAGCAATTGTTCAATAGATACATACTCTAGTTCTTCTCTAAAATAATCGAGTTGAGTCGCATTTAGATGAGCGTAAGTTAGTTCAAGAACATCAAAGATATCATTCAACTTATTAGAGTGTTTATTTCCCATGATTGAAGAAGAACGTTGCCAATAATGAACAAATGCTTCATCAACAGAACTTATTTTGTTGGTAAGACTAAACAATGGAATGGTGACAGGTATGTCCTCATACCAAAGGCCAAGGGGATATCTAAGTTTTGAATTCATGAAGAAACTCGTTTTATAGATTTTATTCCAAGCAAAGAGTGGAGATAAAATAGCATTCTTTTGAACTTCATGACTTTTGTTTACTAGACCTTTCATTCGATAAGCTTTTGAATGATCTTCAAACTCTACACTTACATCACAAACAATAATATCTGAATCTAATGTTTTTGCTTGTTTCAACATTGATTCAAACATATTTGGTTCTATGAAGTCATCACTATCGATAAACCCTATATATTCACCTTTGACATACTGTAAACCATTGTTTCTCGCATCACTGAGTCCACCATTGGGTTTTGTATAGATTTCAAAAAGATGAGGATATTTTTGAACATAATTTTCTAATATTGATAGTGAACCATCTGTTGAGCCATCATTGATTAAAATAACTTGAATGTCTTTTAAACTTTGCTTGGCCAAAGAGTCCAAACAACGAGTCAAATAGGCTTCAACATTATAGACTGGGACGATGACAGATAAAGAGTAACTCATCGTTTCACAACTTTCCGCACATTAAATTCTTCATTCTCATGAATAATCACTGTACAACTATTTAAAGCTCCATCAAATTCATAATTGATGTATCTTTCGGAAATGATATAATCAACGTTAAATTCGTCAACGTAAGCACAAGTATTTGAATAATCAAGCTTTGGCTTTTCTTCCCAAGCGTACCAAAAACGTGCAATTTGATAAAATTCCTCATTGACCCGATCACCAGGCGTGTAATATTCTCTAGGCGTAAACAACACATAGACTTCAGGTAAGTATGTTCTTAAGGTATCCGCATGTGTGATTACAGTAATTTGATCAGCTTGGTTTTGATCTAAGTCATCCAATTCTTCTTGTAAGGCACGGATTGCATCAAGTTCTGTTGATCTAATCTTGTAGAGTGGTAAAACATCTTCACCTTGTTTTATGTAGAAACCGTATGCGCTTGAAGGATCTTTCAAAATAAAGCTTGTGATGTGAGTATATCCAATGTTAAAGATTAAAATCGCTATCACACTGGTCCTAATCCATTTTTCATTCCAAAAATAATTTAAAAGTATCGAGAAAATGAGAACCTCAGAAAAAGCATTAAACAAGGATTCAAATAAACGATAATAGACATTTGAAGCAAATGCTTTGGAAACAAATGATGTTGCTAAGGGATTTAAAAACAAGAGACCTAACATTAAAAAATGATTTAAAATATACGCATTTTCTTTGAGTTTTCTATATTTTATAAACACAAGTACAATGCCAAGCCATCTTAACGCATTGATTAGATTTTCAAAAGCATTTGAGTGGATGAATAAATAGTCTTTTACCATATCGTAATTTGCATGATTATTAAAGTAATGCAATAAATTCCAGGGGTAATAAATATCAACCTTTAAGGAATAAAAAGAATAGAAAATCGAGCCTAGCGGAATGATGACAACAAAAATCAAAAATGAATACTTTGATATAAATTGGTTGATTGAAAAAAGTAAATATTTACCCGTGCGATTCATTCGACCAAGATAATAGAGGACTGTGATGGGAGATAAAATGATAAAAACCATAAAATGATCTTTATAAAGCAAGCCTAAAACATATACCACCATAGGAAACGCAATGCTTGATAAATCTTCCAAAGTCGTTAAATACTTATTTTTATACCAATAATAGGCAAGACCATATAACATTGAAAAACCGATAAATAAGGAAGAGGAAGACGCCGCTATTGATGCCCCAAAGACAATGGCTGCTGCAATCATATCATTTCGATTTTGTTCTTTGACGAGTCGATATAAATAATAGGCAAGCATCGCCATAAACAATGAGCGCCAACTATTCCCATAAAAAGCAAACGCCACTTTCCAATAGTAAAAGTTTGTATAAAATAGCGCAAATAATAAAATTATTCTCTCAATCCAGATATTTTTATGTTGATAAGCCAAAACAAAATTGATGATGGCCAAAGATGAAATGCTAGCTAAGAGAATCCCTAACCCCCATATACTGATAACGATGGTATCAATTTTAGATCCAATGCCGAGACTTGAAAAAACATTAACAAACTGAACTAAAAAGGCCGCAAAATGATAATACCCTTGAAAAAAATATACTGATACAAATTCTGTTCCTGTTTTTCCAGTCCATAAATTAAACATGTTTAATTGATTAATATCCACATTTTGCGCAATGTAATTTAAATACATCTGACCATCTGCTCTCGCAATCGCAATGGACATATGATAAAAAATAAATACAAAGATACTGACGTAGGCAATGACCCAAAGGGTCTTTAACTTTAGATATTCAGTTATGATTTGCTTTAATTTTACAATTCCTACCACAAATAAAATAAAATATACTAAAGCACTAACACTATGAATATAAAGGCTTGGCCAATTAAACAACTGGCTTGGGTAATATAATAATTGTAGCAGTAGGATTAATCCAGAAAACCCTAAAGGCGCACTGTATTTATCTTTTTTAATATTTAAAAAATCTTGGATTAGCTGTCCAAAAGCGGTAGAAATAAAAAGGGTGAATCCAACGACAAACAGTATTTTAAACAAAATTTAAACCCTATTTTTCGTATTAATATTTTCGTAGTGTAAAAATAAATTCAGTTGATGCTCAAAATGAATGCGATGGTTATAGGCCATTGTATCCAAAATAAGTGCAACAACAAAAAATAAAAAACCAATGATGGATAAACCACTTGCCAAGATGGCTGAGGGAACCAAGGTTATATAATGTGTTTCAAAGAATTCAAGCAAAACAGGTGTTCCTACTACTATTGAACTCAAAACAAAAATAAGTGCAATCATACTGAAGAATATAAGTGGTTTAGTATCTTTAAAAAGCGTAGATAAAATCTTAATAACTCTAAATCCATCTTTGAATGTGTTTAATTTAGAAAAGCTTCCTTCAGGACGATCGCGGTATAGAATTGGCACTTGTGCGATTTTAAATTTATAGTTAAGTGCAAAGATAGACATTTCTGTTTCAATTTGAAATCCTTCACTTAATGCTGGAAAATTCTTTACAAAAAACCGACTAAAGACTCGGTATCCAGTCATAATATCTTTTAAGTCACTTTTATAGATTGAATTGATTAACTTTAAGACTAATTTATTCCCAAAATCATGAAAATTACGTTTATTTTCAGAACTATAGGTTCCATTCGATAAACGATCACCAATAACCAAATCAACTGAATTAAAAAAGGCTTCATCAATCATAGCTTGAGCAAATTCTGCAGGATAGGTGTCATCGCCATCAACCATCACATAATAATCAGCTTCAATTTCTCTGAACATGGTTCTAACAACATTGCCTTTACCTTGACGAGATTCATGTCTTACAATGGCACCCGCAGCCAGTGCAAGTTCAACGGTTTGATCAGTTGAATTATTGTCATATACATATATTTTTGCATTAGGTAATGCAGTTTTGAAATCATTCACTACTTTAGCAACAGTCAGTTCTTCGTTGTAACAAGGGATTAATACAGCTATTTCCATGGTTTCCTCAATTTGATTCAATTATAACATAGACACAGACGTTCAATAGCAGATGAAAAGGAAGCTTAGCTTCCTTTCATTAATCACTAGGTGTACTCTGAGTTGTGTCAGGCGGAGTTGTAGGCGTAGGTGGTGTAACAACAGCGCTTTGAACATAAATACCAAAGGTAACTGTTGTTGCTTTCCATTCCGTAATAGACTTAAGGGTATCTTTGACAATATTCTGAGTTGCAATTTTCCCGACGAGTGTACTGTCAGTTGTTGATACATCAACAAAATTACAGGCAAATTTTGCCGTTGAACTACCCCCACTCAAACAATAATTGGCACTCAGATCAGTTTTGGTGGTTCCAGTAGTTACAAAGTCCAACATCTTCCAACCTTCCACATAATAAGTAATCACTAAATTTGACGCAATTTTCATGCTTTCGCCCGCTGCAGGCGTGGTTGAATAAACTTTATTCACCAAAGAAAGATCCGTTGTTGCTTTTTCAATAAGACTATAATTGGTTTCATAGAGCAAATTGTCTGTAACCCATTGCAGCGCAATCTCTTTCGTCCAAGTCGAAATTTCAGGGATGATCACGGAATAATTAGAGTCCATGACTTCAACGGTTATCTCAGACAATTGACGAATGTCGGGATGATTTGCTGGATTTACAGTGACCACATATCCTATCAATTCTTTATCATATCTTTGATCATTTTCGAGGATTGTAATCGTCTTTAGACTAATTCCATTATTACGAGCCCATTCTTGTATTTGCGCAATCGTATATTCTTTACCTACAAAATCAGGAAGCTTATATTTACATTCATCAAATTGCATATTTTCAGCAATTGAACAATCCAATGGGTATTTAATCACACCTACCGTTAATGTATTAAAATTACTAACACGAACCCCATATCGTACAGATTGAGAAACAATATAGTTAAACGGTAAAGAGGCATCGAATAAACTTTCTCCTGATTCAATTTTATCAACAACTATATTGATGTTGCGTGGTTTTGCCCATTCATAAACATCTTCCAATGTCCAATTGTTAAAAGCCATCGTTTTCATAAAATCTGGTAGGACTTCATGAATTTCCTTTTCATCATAGGTCATATTAAAATAATCCCGTTGGAAAAATAACTCATTTGAGTCAAAGCGAGGTGCTAATTCAGCTTTATAACTGGTATCAGTAGCCAAATTAGTTAACATTAAAGTCGTTAAATCTGCAATGGAACCAGCATAGGGTTTGATGATCCACAATGGCAATTGATATTCATCACTGTAATGGTAAGAGCTATAACCTAAAACACGCGAACCCACAATGTCCAAAATATACGCTGGCGCAATGGATGTTTTGGAAGAAGCTTTCAGCAAATTATTAAAGATCTGGATCATTTGATTTAGAGACAGATTTGTTTTGATGTTGCTACCTGCAGCATCTAATACAGCAAGCGCACTGTTTACACTATCAAGCCCAAGAGTACGATCAATGATGGCTGTAATAACTTGTTGTTGATTGATTTGTCGATCATAATCACCATTAGGCATATGATGACGTTCACGTGCCAGCGCTAATGCTTGTTCTCCAGTGGCCCAAAAATCACCTTCAGGTACCCAAACGGTGTAATAACCTCTATCTAAACTTGAATTCTGTCCGACAAATTCTACTGGAGAGTTTAAATAGACTCCCTCTAATGCATCGACAATCTCAACAACACCCTGAAAATTGACACTCACATAATAATCAATATTAATTCCAAAGAGAT
>CAZHIG010000024.1:0-1057 GCA_964532705.1 uncultured Erysipelotrichaceae bacterium | reverse complement strand
GTATCAATGGCACATTCTTGACTAACTGCAAACGCGTGACCAATCTTATCGCTGGCTTGATTTGGATAACAGGCAATGGGTACATAACTATCACGCGCAATACTTGTCATGGTAACCATCAGATTAAGTGGATTGTAGGTCACTAAAATCATAGAATCAGTTCGTTCCCCATCATTTCCCAATATTAAAAGGGTAAAAGGATCTTTTGACACATCGATGGTCGAGATTTCGCTGCTATTTTGAGTGATAACAGTATATTGATGTACGATTTTTGTATCTTCTAAATAGACATTAAACCCTTCATTATCTTCAAACTGATTTACATAATTTGCGGGCAGGGATGCCACATCAATTTTGCCGTTAAAGAGAGACATCAACATATCTGTATACGATTGAAATTCTAAATATGTGATATTTAAAGATTTTGACTCGATTTCTGTTTTGACGTATCCATTGCGATCATAACCTTCAACATTAGATAAGACTCCAATACTGGTGTTGTTCATATCGTCAATTGAAACAATAGTTTCATTTTGATATGTCACAAAGGCCGATTCAAAGGTGGTTTCTTGATTCACATCCACAATGGCTTCATTAATGCTGGAATTGACTTGAATCAGTAGATAGTTCGCAATTGAAAATGTAATCATAAAAAAAGTTAAACTTGCCATCCCTATCCATTTTACGGTTTTACGATTTTCAATCAAACCATCATACAAAACAATGGTTGCGATGATTAACAACAACAAAATAAGCATAAAAGCAAATGTATAAATTAAGAAATTTAGCTGTGAATAACGGATGGTTAAAAAGAATAGCATCAAAAAACTTATGTAGGCTAAAATAAAAACTGCAAAGAAAGGTAGATTTTTTATTTCAAAGACTCTTTTAACATAAGGACTTTTCTTAATAGAATCTAGCAATTTCATAGCGTCCCCCCTCAGTCTTAATTAACGTAAATTCAGCAGAATTCGGGAAAACTGTCGTATCAACAAAGCTGTTTTCTTCATAAGTCCATTCAGCAACAACATAGTAAGATTCGTAATTTACACCATTA
>CAZHIG010000023.1:0-10505 GCA_964532705.1 uncultured Erysipelotrichaceae bacterium | reverse complement strand
CCTAAGTGCAAACATCAACGTTTATGTGGGGCTTGTCCTTTGATGATTACGGACACTCAAACGCAAACCCAACTAAAATTGGATAATTTTAAACAAGCCATTCATAAGTATGCGGGAGTCTCTTTAACAAAACTCATTGGGGATGTGGTGGTCAATCCTGAACCTTTTGGCTATCGAAACAGTTTAAAAATGCCCATTCAAATGATTGATGGAAGATTATGTACCGGATTTTACCAAAGTGGATCCAATCACTTTGTTGAAATTGAACGCTGTGAAGTTCATGATGACTTGCTTGAAAAAACACGCGTTTCTGTCATGGAAGTGCTCAATACCTTTAAACTGAAAGCGTATGATGAGAAAACTAAAAAAGGCATGCGGATGTTGGTCATGCGTACACTCTCAGGTAAAACGCAAGTGAGTTTAATTACCGGTGAAGATAGCTTAACGCATGCCTTAGTCGATGCTTTAGCCACTATTGAATCGGTGGTTTCGATCTATCAAAGTGTACACACCACTAAGAAGACCGTAGAACTTTTTGGTGAAGAAGCCACTTTACTGTATGGTGAACGTTATCTTAAATTTGACTTTGCAGGTTTAAAACTAGAACTGCTTCCTCAAGCTTTTTTCCAACTCAACATTCACAGTGCAGAAAACTTATTTAAGTCTGTGCTCAATCATATTCATCCTAAAGATGAAGTCATAGATGTGTATTGTGGTGTAGGGGCTTTAAGTTTAATGATGGCGAAGAAAGCCACATCTGTTTATGGAATTGAGCTCAATAAAGAAGCCATTAAGTCGGCACGTTTTAATGCGGACAACAATAAACTTAAAAATGTTCGTTTTCAAACAGCCGATGCTTTTGTTGAACTTCAAAAACACAATTTAAGAAATCACACCATCGTTGTGGATCCACCGCGTAGTGGTTTAAGTGATGATATGGTTAAACTTTTGGTTCAATATCCTGCTCAAAAGCTCATCTATGTAAGCTGTAATCCATCGACTTTGGCTAAGAATTTAAAAGAGCTTCAAAAGGTCTATTATGTAGAATCGATTGAAAGTTTTGATTTCTTCTCACAAACACCTCTGCTTGAAGCCGTTGTGGTGCTGAAACCAACTAAATCAGGTCGTACTTCTTTAAGGCCGCCGCTATCCCGCCCGCATCGCACGCCAAGGTAGTATCATCGGCGACTGCTTTTAAAGCCTCAGTCCCATTGCCCATGGCAATGCCTAAACCTGCTTTTTGAATCATTTCAATGTCATTATTGGCGTCGCCAAAGGCGATGACATTCTCCCAAGTGAGCTGTTCTAAGTCTAGGACTTCTTGGATGCCATGTGTTTTATCAATAAACTTTGAAAAAATATCCAAGGAGTGTTCGTTGAGTCGTTCAGCTCTTAGTCTTGGATGTTTTTTTAACTGCTCATATATTGCATCCACTTCACCAATGATAAAGATGCCTTTAGCACTTTCGACTTCTTGATGATATGTTCGATGCATAGAATCATCAAGTAAGAGTTTAGATGCGTCAAAGCTTTTTCCATAGTGTTCTAAAAAATGCGGATAATCACGATATACAATCATTTCCCTCGATGTTTTTAAGGCCATTGAGCATTGATAAACATCAGAAAGCGTAGCCAGTTCTAAGACATCATTTGATTCTAAGGGATGATCGATGATGACCTTAGCCTTATTGTCTAAAACGCAAGATCCATTGATGGTGACATAGTAGTCCGAGTTTAAGACTTCTTTAACGTGTGCTTTGATAAAAGTGTAGGATCTTCCTGTTGCCACCAAAACAGAAATGCCATTTTCTTTCAGTTGGTGAATGGCCTCAACGCTTGAATCCTCAATTTTATCTTTGAGATGGCCAAGTAGGGTTCCATCAATGTCGAATACAGCCAGTTTTATGTTTTTCATCATGACTTAAGTGTAACACTTCGTCGACCGTGATAAACTGATTTTATGAAGCAAAAGAAAGTCATCCTTTTTGATCTAGATGGTACCTTACTGAATACCTCGCTCGATTTACAAACAGCTTTGCATGCTGTCCAACAGCAATTTGATCTCGCTTTAAGCTCACTTGAAAGGGTAGAAGAAAGCATGGGACATGGGATTAAAGCCTTAGTAAAAAAAAATATTTTAGACTCTATTGATTTAGATGAAGCAATGCACCTTTTTGAACAAGCGTATGCGAAAGCGTATATGCATCAAACTGTGGTTTATCCAGGTGTCCTTGAAGGCTTGAAAAAACTTAAGTATCTTGGGTATCACTTGGCTGTCGTCAGCAACAAAGAAGATGTTTATACACAAAGACTCATTCAAAAACATTTTGAAGGCATCTTTGATTTTGTATTGGGGGCTAAAGACAATGTGCCTAAGAAACCCCATCCTGCCATGTTGACTCAGGCTTTAGCTTTTTTTGATTGTACAAAGGATGAAGCCATTTATGTAGGGGATACTGAAGTGGATTTAGACAGTGCACAAGCTGTAGGCATGGATGCGCTTATCGTCAGTTATGGTTATCGAAGTTTTGAAGAGCTTTGTTCTTTAAATGTTGAACCAGCGCAAAGTGTCGTTGATTGTTTTGAAACCTTGTCTTGTGTATAATTGAGAAGAACTTTGGGGGTATAGCTCAGCTGGTAGAGCACTTGGTTCGCAATCAAGGGGTCGAGGGTTCGAGTCCCTTTACCTCCACCAAATCAACACAACAATGAGTCACACTTTTTCAAAACCGGTTTTAAAAACTTTATTCATTTTATATTTGATGGCTTTAGGCTATCTTGTTTTTATTTATCAAAGAGAAATTGATTTATCTTGGTTGGTTAAAGGGGATTTGTGGGTGGATTTTGAGAACAAAGTCAACTTGATTCCGTTTAAGTCCATTCTTTCTTATGTTCAAAAGATGAATACCATAAGCGGGATGAACGTCATCATTGAGAATGTGATTGCCCATCTTGTGGTCTTTAGCTGGCTTGGCTATTTCTTACCTAGACTCTATGAGAAAACGCAGAACTTAGCTTATTTCTTAAGAATAATCTTGGTGATTCTTGTTTCAATCGAGCTTGTTCAATTCTTAACGCAAAGTGGTTTGTTTGATGTCGATGATATTTTAATTAATTTAGTTGGAGCTTATTTAGGTTTTAAATATTTACGTCATATTGATGACATTGAAAGTGGGGAAAATCATGGTTGAACATTTGGTTGAATTTATCGTTGGGGGACTGTCAAATAGTCTTTCTAAAGAAGGTATTGTATTTACAATCTCTCTTTTGCCCATTTTAGAGCTTAGAGGGGGCGTATTGGCAGGGTATTGGTTGGGACTTGATCTGTTGAGCACAAGTTTAATTTCTGTGCTTGGTAACATTCTTCCAATCCCTTTTATTCTTTTTTTCATTGAGAAAGTTTTTGCGTTTATGGAGAAGCACAATATTTTGAAATCTTTGGTGCTCAAACTAAAAGAAAGAGCAACACACAAATCTGGGGCCATTCAAAAAGCTGAATTTATTGGTCTACTTTTATTTGTGGGCATTCCTTTGCCAGGTACTGGGGCATGGACCGGTGCTTTGATTGCGGAGATGTTGCAAATTGATCGAAAGAAAGCATTCCTTGCGATTAGCTTGGGCGTTTTATTGGCTTTGGGCTTGATGCTGACTTTATCTTATGGTTTACTCAACTCCTTGGGATTATAAGTGGAAACCAAAGAAATCTTCATCTTAACGCTAGGCATTGGTATGGGTGTTTTGATGTTTATCGTACTCCCCATCATCATCGCTGTCTTTATCTATAAAGATGCGCAAAAAAGACCAGGTCTTGGCAGTCCCATCAGTTTTGCGATGATTGCACTGTTCACACCGCTTTATTTAGGGATTGTCTATTATCTTTATCAACTCGATGAGTATCAAACTAAACTTTATGATGAAAGCAGCTCTTAGGAGCTGCTTTTAATTGTCATCCCCATCGCCTTCATCCGCATCATCTGTGTCGTCATAAAGTTCATCCCAAATTTCATCATCTGGATGAAGTTCTGACGGAGGATCTTTTCTTTCTTTCGTGAGTGAAGTTGTTTTACTGAAAAGCGAAAGAATCATAAAACCAACACCAAGAATAATGAGTATTTCCATACATCCATTTTAAAGGCTTAAATGTTTTGTGTTGACTTAACTTTATTTACTGTCCAAAGAAAAAGACAGATTTCGACTTTGAATTTGATTGTAGACGATAACTGTTATAAGAACAACACATGCCCCAATAAGCGCATTACGAGTAGGAAGTTCACCTAAGAATAGGAAGACCCAGACTGGATTTAAAATGGGTTCAATGGTCGCAATGATGCTGGCAGAGGTGGCACTGACTCGTGAAATTCCAATTGAGAATAAAATATAAGCTATGCCTAATTGGAAAATGCCCATCACAAGCAGTAAGAGAATATCTTTTAAGTTTAAGGTAAAAATCTGTGGATCTAGAAACACCAAGGGTAGTAGAAGAAAACTCAATAAGTTTCCTAAGTAAACGGATTCGATGGGATTTGCCCCTTTAAGTTTATTGGCGAAAAAGACGCCCGAGAACGATAAGCCAGAGGCCAATGCCAGAAGATCTCCTGTAAGATTTCCTGCCTTTAAAGCATCCATAAAGAATAAGAGTAAACCAGTAAAGACGCCAACTAAAGCAAAGAGATCTAACTTAGAGGGCTTATGTTTAAGAAAAATGTAGTTGAGCAAAATGATGTAGATGGGGGAAGTGTATTGAAGCACCACAGCATTGGCCGCCGTTGTGAGTTTATTGGCTGACATATAAAGAAGGGTTGTTAAAGCTAAACTAATTCCAGCCAGTACAGTTGCTTTGGTGATGACCACTAAAAAGCGTCTTCGATATAGTGCAATCACAAGGGCGGCGATGCCGCCTCTTAGGATGGCAACACTTAGACCACTGATGGGAAGTAACTTTCCCAGTAAGCCTCCAAAACTCCATAAACTGGCTGCTAGAAAGATGGCCAGTGGACCAAAATGATGATTTTTCATAAGCTTATTCTATCCCATTTTTAACTTTATAACGTTTACACAAAACTTTATTTTTCTTTTTTTAAAAGTGTGATAAACTTTCTAGGTATTCACATTAACCAACTCTATAATGTCTCTAATATGGTGAGACAGTCTCTACCGGATTGCCGTAAATGATCCGACTACTGTGGTTAGAAAGTGTACTATGACAAAGCAAGGCTTTGTTCTGGTCGGTTTCTCCCGACTTTTTTTATTGGAGCGTTAATGAAAAGGGGAATACAGAAAGAAAGAGGAGAAAAGATTGGAAAAGTATTTTAAATTATCTCAGTATGGCACCAATGTTCGTACTGAAATCGTAGCTGGTTTTACCACCTTCTTTACGATGGCTTACATTTTGATTGTGAATCCAGGCATTTTAGCAAACACAGGTTTGGATAGAGGCGCTGTCTTCTTAGCCACCGTATTTGCTTCTGCGATTGGTACCTTAGTGATGGGTTTATTTGCGAATGTCCCTTATGCTTTGGCTCCAGGGATGGGCTTAAATGCATTCTTTACCTTCGTTGTTGTCTTTGGTTTAGGATTTACCCCTTATGAAGCTTTAGCGATGGTATTCGTGTGTGGTTTGATTAATATTTTGATCACAGTAACACGTGTGCGTAAACACATCGTTAAATCGATACCATTGTCCTTGCAACATGCGATTGGGGGTGGGATTGGTTTATTCATTGCTTTCATTGGTTTCAATGATGCTAAGATGTTACTTCTAGCGCCGTTCAATGAATATGGAACAGGTTACACAGAACTCTTAGCGTTTAAATCACCTTCACAAGTATTATTCTTGATTGGTCTTGCGTTAACCATTGTCCTTTTAGCCAAAAAGGTTAAAGGCGCACTCTTACTCAGTATTGTATTAACCACATTAGTAGGCATTCCTTTGGGTGTTGTTAACATCACAGCGGCTTCAGTGGATATGGGTGCTATTAGTGCTGCTTTCACTGCTTTAGCAGGCGTATTTGGTAAAGCCGTAACGGAAGGTCTTCCAAGTTTGTTTGCTGATGCAAGTCGCTTGCCAGTGGTCTTAACCACCATCTTTGCCTTTAGCTTATCCGATACTTTTGATACCATTGGGACTTTCATTGGTACAGGACGTCGTTCTGGTATTTTCTCTGAAGAAGATGAAAAAGCTTTGGAAAATGGTAAAGGCTTCTCAAGTCGTATGGACAAAGCTTTATTTGCGGATGCGATTGCAACCTCTGTTGGGGCTTTCTTAGGAACTTCCAACACCACCACTTATATTGAATCTGCAGCGGGCATTGAAGAAGGAGGCCGTACTGGCTTAACCGCTGTCACAGTTGCGGTATTATTCTTAGTATCCATTGTCGCTGCACCGTTTGTTGGAATGGTTCCTGCGTCTGCGACTGGTCCGATCTTAGTTGTGATTGGGGTGATGATGGCCAGCTCATTTGCGGATATTAACTGGACAGATTTCTCAGAAGCGGTTCCTGCTTTCTTTGCCGCAAGCTTCATGGCTTTCTTCTACAACATTTCCTATGGAATCGGCTTTGCGTTTATTGCTTATGCGATGATCAAGTTGGTTCAAGGCAAAGCCAAAGAAATTCATCCAATTTTAGGGGTTGCCGCTTTACTCTTTGTCTTAAACTTTGTTTTCATGGCTTTATAAGTCAAACCTAATTTATTTGCTAAAGCAGACATTCGTGTCTGCTTTTTTTATTTACCTAAGCTATGATTAACATAGAACATATAAGGTGAGAACATGAACATTAAGATTCTTGGATTAGGCTGTGCAAAGTGTGATTTGCTTGAAAAGAATATCAGAAAAGTGGTTGAAAGCTTAAATATAAACGCCACCATTGAAAAAGTTGAAGACTATGATCAAATTCTTTCTTATGGCATCATGAGAACGCCAGGCTTAGTCATTGATGAAAAAGTCATGTCGGCAGGAAGGGTCTTATACACTCAAGAAATTGAACGTTTACTCAAAGCATACATTTAGTCTTTACAAGCATACTTTGGTATGGTAGACTTCTTCTAGCATAGGTCCTTTAAGTTAATCCAGAGAGGTTAGCAAGGTGAACGCAAAACGTTTTTAACCAAACTAAAGGGCTCATTGGGCCCTTTTTCTTTAGACCTGTGCACAGGAGGAAAACATGAGCAGTAAAAGTGAATTGTTGTACGATGTGCATGAGAAGCCACCGGTAGCGACCTGGTTGGCCCTAAGTTTCCAACACGTGTTTGCGATGTTTGGCGCAACCGTTTTGGTTCCGATTTTGACTGGATTACCGGTATCTGTAGCGTTGTTTGCATCAGGGGTTGGGACGTTAATTTATATTTTAGCGACTAAAGCTAAAGTGCCTGTTTACTTAGGAAGTTCATTTGCCTATATTGGTGCCGTTGTCATTGCGAAAGAAAGCATGGGTGGAGACATCTCTGCAGCCCAAACAGGTTTAATTCTGGTTGGTTTGGTGTATGTTGTCGTTGCTTTAGTCGTTAAATTGATTGGTAAAGATTGGGTGGATAAACTCTTGCCACCGATCATCATTGGTCCGATGATCATCATCATCGGGATGGGCTTAGCCCCTGTGGCCATCAGTTCTTCAGGCTTCGTAGATGGTGGCGACCCACGGGTTATTTGGACAGCCATTGCGACTTTCGTCATTACCGCTGCAACCATGGTCTTGGCTAAAGGATTCTTAAAGATTGTACCTTTTGTGATTGGGATCTTAGGTGGATATGCAGTGGCAGTATTCTTAGGTCTTGTGGATCTAAGTGTGGTATCTGCAGCGCCTTGGCTATCTGTCCCTGAATTCTATTTCCCATTTGCTTTAGGTAATTTTGGAAGCTATCAATTGTATTTTGGACCAGAGACTTGGGTCATTGTTCCAATTGCGATTGTAACCATCTCTGAACACATTGGTGATCATACCGTCTTGGGTAAAATCTGTAACCGTAATTTCTTAAAAGATCCAGGTCTTGAAGCCACCTTATTGGGTGATGGTCTAGCGACTTCTGTATCCGCGTTCTTAGGTGGACCTGCCAATACAACCTATGGCGAAAATACGGGTGTGGTTGGTTTGACGAAAGTGGCGTCTGTTTATGTAACAGGTGGGGCTGCTGTGTTGGCCATCGTCATCAGTTTCATTGGTAAAGTATCTGCAGCCATCTCTACAGTGCCTTGGGCTGTTATTGGTGGGATGTCAATCTTGTTGTATGGATTCATTGCTTCTAATGGGTTAAGAGTTTTGATTGACGAGAAAGTGGATTTCTCAAAACGTAGAAATGTGATCATTGCTTCAACAATGTTGGTCTTAGGTTTAGGGGGTGCGATGTTTAAGCTGGTTGGTTTAGCTTCGCTATCTGGTACAGCCTTGGCTGCGATTGTTGGGATTACATTAAACCTCATTCTTCCGCAAGAAGAATAATTAATTCTATAGGCACCGCTTCGGCGGTGCTTTTTTAATCGTTTCATTGGCTTTTCTATGGGCAAAGGTTTATAATTTCAAACGCAATAAGGAGTGACCGATATGTCCGAAAACATCAATTTAGATCCTGCGTTTGATCCCTTTAAAACGCGTCCAAAAAAATCCGTTAAAATTAAAAAAATGATTGCAGTCCTCAGTGGTAAAGGCGGTGTGGGTAAATCGACTGTTTCAGCTTTGCTGGCTTCACATGCTGCCAAAGCAGGCTATAAAGTTGGTGTCTTAGATGGAGACATCGTGGGTCCTTCGATGGGTCATCTCTTTAATATTCATCATCCAGTCTTTGGAACCAAAGAAGGGATTGATCCTGCGATCAGTGAATTGGGTGTTAAAGTCATGACCAGCAACATGTTGGTTGAAAAAGAAACCACCCCTATCTTATGGAGAGGCTCTTTAATCACCAATGCCATTAAGGATTTCTATTCTCAAGTCTTGTGGGGTGAGTTAGATCTTATGGTCATTGATATGCCACCTGGAACCAGTGACATTGCTTTAACCGTTTTTCAATCTTTACCGGTTGATGGCATTATCGTTGTGACTTCACCTCAAGATTTAGTGACTATGATTGTCTCAAAAGCGGTTGAAATGGCTCAAAAAATGAATGTGCCTGTTTTAGGTATTATTGAAAATTTAGCGTATTTAGAACACAAAGGGGAAAGACTTTACCCATTTGGTCAATCTAAAACAGAAGGGGTTGCGGAAACCTACAAGCTTCCTCTTTTAGCTTCTCTTCCCATTGATCCTAGCATCAATGCTTTAGCGGATGAAGGAAAAATTGAAGAGTATGAGAGTGAAGATTTTAAGTGGTTGGTGGATACGGTTTTAGGCGAATGATTTTTGACACAGCCAGAGCCATTAAAAAGCATGATCCAGCCGCCAGTAGTCTACTCGAAGTCATTTTGCTATATCCTGGTTATCATGCTGTTCTTTATCATCGTGTTGCCCATGTGCTTTATAAGTTCCATTTCAGATTTTTAGCACGACTTGTTTCTCAAGTTTCTAGAAGTCTTACCGGCATTGAAATCCATCCGGGGGCACACATAGGAAAACGTTTGTTTATTGATCATGGGATGGGGGTCGTGATTGGTGAAACAGCCATCATTGGTGATGATTGTTTAATTTATCATGGGGTTACTTTGGGTGGACGGGGTGAGAAACACATTAAGCGCCATCCTAGTCTTGGTAATCATGTGATGGTGGGTGCTGGGGCTAAAGTGTTAGGGAACATTCATATTGGTGATCACGTTAAAATTGGTGCCAATGCGGTTGTTTTACATAGCGTAGAACCCCATCATGTGGTGGCAGGCAATCCTGCAAGGGACATTACAAAGTAGATACAATGTTGTAAAGCGCTCACGCGCTTTTTTTGTTTGTGCTACACTACACTTAGAGGTTACTTATCTTCTATGACACTTCCTTATAACTTTACCAACATCCTTAACCTATCTACCATTGGTCTTGCTTTGTTTTTTGTTTTGATGGGCTACAAACGTGGCTTGCTTGATCAACTTTTAGATTTGGTAGGATTTCTTCTGTCACTCGTGCTTGCTTGGGTCTTAGCGCCTTATCTTGCGAAGAGTGTTCCACTCATTCCAAGTAACTTAGATTTTTTCTCGACACCTCTAGTCGGTGAGAGTTTGCATGCGATTGCGAATACCATTTTATGGTTTGTTTTGTCGGTGATTGGGATGAGTCTTTTAATGAATTTTGTGATTAAACCGTTTGCAAAGGGAATACATACGATTCCTCTTGCTAATGTTCTTAATCGAATCTTGGGCGCCATTTATGGTTTGATCCCTTTTGCTTTGATTGCACTGCTTGCTTCATTAATCTTAAGCAGTCCTATCTTCAGCAATGGACGTGTAAGTGTAGAGTCATCCCTGCTTAAACCAGTCCTTACGGTATCTGATGAGCTTTTACAGAGTTTTCTGAATCAAGATGAAGCAGGAGGCCTCATCTCAAAGATGATGAAAGGTGAAAGCATTAAAGCAGAAGATTTTGATTTTATTCCCA
>CAZHIG010000022.1:0-10531 GCA_964532705.1 uncultured Erysipelotrichaceae bacterium | reverse complement strand
ACTTCAAGCCTTCAACAAGAAGCGGCCAATAAATTATCTTTCTCAGCCAAGAAAACCATGCGTGTTGCTCAAACACTCTATGAAGGGATTGATTTAGGCCAAGGCCAAGAAGGTTTAATTACCTATATGCGTACGGACTCAACCCGTTTATCTGCACAATTTGTGGATGAAGCGAAAGTGTATATTAAAGATCAATTTGGTCCAGCCTATATGGGAACTTATAAAGTTAAAGAAGATGCTTCTGCGCAAGATGCGCATGAAGCCATCCGACCCTCTCACATCAGCTATCATCCTGAAAGTATTAAGGATAAACTGAGTGTTGATGAGCATAAGCTTTATGCACTTATTTATGCACGTACATTAGCCTCACTTATGGCTTCACCTAAAAGTTTCATTCAAACCATTACTTTAGATAATAATGGCTTTAGTTTTAGTGCTAAGGGTTCTAAATTGGAATTTGATGGTTATTTAAAAGTTTATGGAAAATATGAGAGTGCGAATGAAGATCTCTTGCCTAAACTCAGTGAAAAAGAAGTGCTTAAGAGTGAGAAGATAGAAGGCATTCAAAGTTTTACAAAGCCACCGCTACGCTATTCAGAAGCGCGTTTAATTGATGCGATGGAGAAATTTGGGATTGGTCGACCTTCAACCTATGCATCTACCCTAGACACGATTGTTAGCCGTGCTTATGTCAAGCTTGAGCGCATCGATAATGCGAAAACCAAAGTGTTCATTCCAACGGATGAAGGCATATTAACCAATTCTAAACTTATGGAGTTTTTTGAACCCATTATTAATGTAGATTACACAAAATTTATGGAAGATGATTTGGATAAAATTGCAGAGGGGACTGCAGATAATGTTGTTGAGCTTCAAAACTTTTATAATCGTTTTCAACCGATGTATGAAAAAGCCCTTAACGAAATGGAAAAAATTGAACCTGTAAAGACAGGACGTATTTGTCCAACTTGTGGGGGAGAACTCGTCGAGCGAAAAGGGCGTTTCGGAGTGTTTGTTGCCTGTGGGAATTATCCAGAATGTGAGTATGTTGAAAAAACAGAAACCAAAGCACCTGAATATACTGGAGATAACTGTCCGAAATGTGGAAAACCTTTAGTGCGTCGCACTTCTCGTTATGGCAAATCTTTTGTTGGTTGCTCAGGCTAT
Source organism: uncultured Erysipelotrichaceae bacterium (assembly GCA_964532705.1). Classification (GTDB taxonomy): domain Bacteria; phylum Bacillota_I; class Bacilli_A; order Erysipelotrichales; family Erysipelotrichaceae; genus UBA2212. The sequence continues at coordinate 9,364 of CAZHIG010000022.1, read as the reverse complement.
CCTAGTTGCAGACACATTGAAGGGTCTGATGATAAAGGTCAAGCCGTTCCAACTGAAACTGGTGAGAACTGTCCAAAATGCAATTCACCTTTAGTGATTAAGAATGGGCGTTTTGGTCCTTTTGTTGCTTGCAGCAATTATCCTAAGTGTAAATACATTCAACCTAAAGCGAAAAAAGATGAACAAGAGAGTTAAAGTTATTGGGGCTGGACTGGCAGGGTGCGAAGCAGCTTGGCAACTGGCAGAACGCGGAATTCATGTAGATTTATATGAGATGAAACCCATTAAACGTTCATTGGCTCATCACAGCAATGATTTTGCAGAACTGGTTTGCTCTAATTCACTTAGATCCAATCAACTTTCAAATGCAGTGGGTGTATTGAAAGAAGAGATGCGACTTTTAAACAGCTTAATCATTAAAATAGCAGATGAGACAAAAGTTCCTGCAGGTTCGGCCTTAGCTGTTGATCGTGAGCGTTTTTCTGCACGGATAACTGAAGAAATCAATCAACATCCATTGATTGATGTTCATCATGAAGAAGTGACAACATTGAATCCTACTGATCATGTGATCATTGCAAGTGGTCCTTTGACATCGGATGCCTTAGCCGCTTTTATTCAATCTCAAGTCGGTGATGACTCTTTATATTTTTATGATGCGGCTGCGCCAATCATCGAAAAAGAAAGCATTGATTTTTCAATCGCTTACTTTAAGTCAAGATATGATAAAGGGGATGGAAGTGACTACATCAATTGTCCAATGACAAAAGAAGAATTTGATAAGTTCTATACTGAACTGATGAAGGCACAAACAGTTCCATTAAAGAGTTTTGAAAAAGAGATCTTTTTTGAAGGTTGTATGCCTTTTGAAGAAATGGCACGCAGGGGAGAGCAAACATTACTGTTTGGTCCGATGAAACCTGTTGGTTTAGAACATAATAATGAGAGATATCATGCGGTGGTTCAACTTAGACAAGACAATGCGGCTGCCAGTTTATACAACATTGTGGGTTTTCAAACGCATTTAACGTGGCCAGAACAAAAAAGAATCATCCAAATGATTCCAGGTTTACAAAATGCGAATATCGTTAGATATGGTGTAATGCATCGAAACTCCTATCTAAATTCACCGCTACATTTAAATGAAAGATATGAATTTAAGAAATGTAATCATTGGCACTTTGCGGGTCAAATGACTGGTGTTGAAGGCTATGTTGAATCGGCAGCCAGTGGACTTTTAGCGGGCGCTTATTGTGCTCAAAAAATACTGGGTAAAGAATTGCACACAGTTTCACATCAATCAGTAATGGGTGCGATGGCAAAATATATTTCTCATGCAGATCCTAAACATTTTCAACCCATGAATGCAAACTTTGGACTGATCGAACTCAATCAACGTGTAAAGAAAGCACAACGTAAAGAATTGCAGGCACAGATTGCCCTGGAAGCTATTAAACTAAGCATAGAGAAACTATGAATTTAGAAAACATTGATCGCTTTTTAAAACATAAATTCAGTGCTCATGGTTCTCTTCATTCTCGGATTGCCTATGAGAACGATTTAAAGCAATTTGCGAATTTTTTTAATGATTCTATATTGGATTGGAAAGACATCGAAGCCAAACACATCAGTTTTTATTTAGAATCAATTCAAAAAAATGCAGATCAAGCTTTAAAACCAAGCACAATTTCAAGAAAGCTTTCAAGCTTAAGATCTTTTTATCGCTTTATGATGGATGAATCAATCTTAACTATGAATCCATTTTCTAAAATTCATAATCCTAAGCAAAAACGAGCTTTACCTGATTTTTTAATGTTTGAAGAAGTTTTACGAATGTTGGAATCTTTAGATGAAAACCTTCCAATGGAGGGCATGCAAAGGGTTTTGTTTGAACTTATGTATGCATGTGGTTTGCGTTTATCTGAAGTAACTCAATTGAAACTTAGAAATATCGATTTTAATCAAAATACTTTAATGTTTGAAGGGAAGGGTTCTAAAGAAAGAATGGTACCTTTTTATCCTTCGATGTCTAAACGATTGAGAAACTATGTAGATGTGCTTAGACCAAATTTACTAAAAAATGAAAAACATGACTTTGTATTTGTGTCTAAAGTGGGAAAACCAATCTCTGTAAGAACTGTGCAATTTCTGCTGGATCAATGTGCTCAAAAGGCAGGCATTCACCGTACTGTGCACCCACATATGTTACGTCATTCATTCGCTACACATTTATTGGACAATGGGGCAGATTTAAGGGTGGTTCAAGAACTATTGGGTCATGAGAATTTAAGTACAACACAAGTGTATACACATGTAACACTGGATCGTTTAAAGAAAACCTATTTGAAAGCACATCCACGCGCAAAACAGTAATGTTTGCTTGTTTTATTGTGGGTTGAGTGCTATATTATTAAATGGCATCCAAGCGGATGCACTTCACACATCAGGGATTCCTAGATTCCGTGCCAATTTGGTCATCTGGGTTAGAACTGGTGGAGGACTAACGGAAAGAGAGGCTTTTAAATGTCAGTCGTATCGATGAAGAAGTTGTTGGAACATGGATCACATTACGGTCATCAAACCAAAAAATGGAATCCAAAAATGAAACCGTATATCTATACGGTAAAAAATGGTGTTTACATCATTAATCTTGAGAAAACTCAAGAAAAGATTGAGACTGCGTATGCAGCGATGCGTGCCATTGCAGAAAAAAATGGCAAGGTTTTATTTGTTGGAACTAAGAAACAAGCTCAACAAATTGTTTTGGATGAGGCTTTACGTTCTGGATCGTTCTACATCAACCAACGTTGGTTAGGTGGAACCCTTACAAACTTTAGAACCATTCAAAAGAGAATTAAGCGTTTACTTGACATTGAAGAAATGGAAGCCAGTGGCACCATCAATGTGTATCCTAAAAAAGAAATTGTCATGATTAAGAAAGAGCAAGCACGTCTTGAAAACTTCTTAGGTGGCATTAAAGAAATGAAGAAAGTGCCTGATGCTATTTTCATTGTTGACCCAACTGAGGATCTTAATGCTGTAACTGAAGCACGTAAATTAGGCATTCCTGTATTTGCGATTACAGATACCAACTCTGATCCTGAATGGGCAGATTATGGTATTCCTGCAAATGATGATGCGATTCGTTCAATTAAAATCATGACCAGTTTAATGGCGGATGCGATTGTTGAAAGCAAGGGTGGTTTACTCAGTTATGCTTTCCAAGAACAAGACTTAGAAAACGACATTACCATGAAAGAAGTCATTATCAATGTTGACCAAGTCAATGCTGAGAATGAACGTCGTCGTCGTCAACGTATGGAAGAAAGACGCGCTCGTGAAGAAAAAATGGGGGGTACACGTCGTCCATTCGATCGCGATCGTAAACCTCGTGAATTCAAACCTTATACACCAAGAGAAGAATCCAATACAGAAGTTGTAGCTGAAAGCATAAAAGCTGAAAGTGCAAACGTAGAAGGAGCTGAATAATGGTTAGTGCAGCACAAGTAAAAGAACTCCGCGACAAGACTGGCGCAGGGATGATGGACTGCAAAAAAGCTTTAGAAGAAACCGATGGAAACATGTCTGCAGCCATCGATTGGTTGCGTGAAAAAGGAATTTCTAAAGCGGCTAAAAAAGCAGATCGTATTGCTGCTGAAGGTTTAACCCGCGCAGCTGCGAATGGTAATGTTGCGTATATCTTTGAAGTCAATTCAGAAACTGACTTTGTGGCTAAAAATGAAGGGTTTATTGCGCTCTTAGATAACATTGCGAAAGCTTTGTTGACAAGTTCAGCTAAAAATACTGAAGAAGCTCTCAAAGTCGAATTCAATGGTAAAAGCTTAGAAGCGTTGGTCTTAGATGCAACTGCAACCATTGGTGAAAAAATTAGTTTAAGACGTGTTGAACGCGTTGAGAAAACGGCGGATGAAAGTTTTGGAATCTATGTTCACATGGGCGGTAAAATCTCCGTTGTGGCTAAAGTTAAGACTTCGACCGTTGAAGATTTAGGTAAAGACATGGCCATGCAAGTGGCTTCAATGAACCCAAGTTTTATCTCACGTGCTCATATGCCTGCTGAATTTGTTGAACATGAACGTAAGATTCAAACTGAAATCATTAAGAACGATGAAGCATTGGCTTCTAAACCTGAAAATGTCCTTAAAGGTATCTTAGAAGGTCGTTTAAGCAAATCACTTCAAGAAACATGCTTGGTTGATCAATTGTATTTCAAAGATCAAGATAAGAAAGTCTCTGATGTCTTAAAGGCAGCAGCTTCTGAAGTCACCTATTTTGTACGTTATGCAGTGGGTGAAGGCATTGAGAAAAAAGAAGAAAATTTTGCTGAAGAAGTTTTAAATCAAAAATTTTAAAGATTAAGGACACATTTGTGTCCTTTTATCAAGAAAGAGGAACTGATGTACAAACGCATTTTACTCAAACTGAGTGGTGAAGCCTTAGCAGGGAAGCACAATGGATATAATCCTGAAGTCCTAACAAACATTGCCCAAGAAGTAAAGTCGCTTAGAGATCTTGGTGTACAAGTTGCCATTGTTGTTGGGGGTGGTAATTTCATTCGTGGAAAATTTGCGGATGATATGGGCGTCGATCGTGTTCAAGCAGACTATATGGGGATGCTTGGTACTGTGATTAATGCCATTGCCATTCAAGGGGTTTTTGAGAAGAATGGACTTGAAACGCGTGTCCAATCTGCCATTGAAATGAGTAAGATTGCCGAACCCTTTATTGTCCGTAAAGCCATACGTCATTTAGATAAAGGTCGTGTTGTTATCTTTGCTGCAGGAACGGGGTCGCCTTATTTCTCGACGGATACAACAGCAGCGCTTCGTGCTTCAGAAATTGGAGCAGATGTTATCATTATGGCTAAAAACGGAGTCGATGGTGTCTACAGTGCAGATCCTAAACTTGATAAAAATGCTGTAAAATTTGATAAACTAACTTATATGGACGTCTTGTCTAAACAACTTCAAGTGATGGATTCAACAGCCATAAGTATGTGTATGGATAATGACATTGATTTGATTGTCTTTAACATGGCTACCCCTGGAAACATTTTAAAAGCTGTTTCTCAAGCGTCCATTGGAACTTTGATTAGTAAGGAGTGAAATATGAAAGTCCATTTAGATTTAGCAACGGATAAAATGAATAAACGCATTGAAAAACTCAATGCACATTTGATGACCATTCGTACCGGTCGTGCCAATCCTAACCAATTGGCTGAAGTGGTCATTGATTACTATGGAAGTCCAACACCACTCAACCAAATTGGTTCAATAACGGTTGTGGAAGGTCGTACTTTGGTAATTAAACCTTATGATGCTTCTACATTAAAACCGATCGAACATGCGATTAATCAAGCGAATTTAGGCATGAACCCTCAAAATGATGGGTCTGTCATTCGTATTAATGTGCCGCCTCTCACCGAACAAACCCGTAAAGAATTGACTAAAGAAGTAGCTAAGTTTGCGGAAGAAGCTAAGATTGATTTAAGAAATGTTCGTCGAGATGTGAATGAACATATTAAAAAGGACGAAACGTTAACAGAAGATGCGGAAAAAGATGCTTTGGATAAAGTCCAAAAGATTTTAGATGAACACATCAAACGTATTGATCAAGTGGTTGCAGAAAAAGACAAAGAAATTATGACTGTTTAGCTCACGACTTTGTGAGCTTATTTTTTAAGGAGAACTTATGGATTTTAAACATGTTGCCATTATTATGGATGGCAATGGTCGTTGGGCAAAAAAACAAAATCAAATCCGAACCTTTGGACATCAACAAGGCACTGAGAAAGTGCGTGAAATTGCCATTGCAGCGAATGACTTGGGGATTAAGGTTTTAACTTTGTATGCTTTTTCAACAGAGAATTGGAAACGTCCTAAAGAAGAAGTGGAGTTTTTAATGAAATTACCGGATGTCTTTTTTAATCGATTTCTAAAAGAACTCATGGAGAAAAACATCTGCATTCAAAGCATTGGAGAACTTAATGCATTTCCAGAGGATACCCGATTAGTCTTAGAAAGAGCCATTGAAGCGACTTCAAAAAATACGGGTATGATATTATGTTTTGCGATGAATTATGGGGCAAGAAGAGAAATAGTCTTAGCTGCAGAAGCTTGGGCTAAACAAAAAAGAGAAGATATAACTTTAACAGAAGAACACTTTTCCAAACTCTTAATGACCCATGATTATCCTGAAGTAGATGTATGCATTCGAACATCTGGTGAACAAAGATTGTCTAATTTCTTGCTTTGGCAATTGGCCTATGCGGAATTGGTGTTTGAAGATAAAGCATGGCCTGAATTTATGGCAGAAGATTTAAAAAGAATATTAACTGAAGTATCACAGCGTGATCGTCGGTTTGGGGGTTTGTCATGAAACAAAGAATTATTACCGGATTAGCCATTACTGCTGTCGTTTTGCCGACTTTTCTTTATGGTGGGTTGCCCTTTAAAGTTTTAGTCTTCTTGTTCATTGCTTTTGGTGTTTATGAAGCGTATGCGATCAAAAAAGATGTATGGCCTTTGTGGATCTATGGTCTTATGATTGCTGTGGTCTTGCTGATGGCCAACTTTAACTTAGAGATTCTTTTTATTTCTTTTCTCATTCTACTCATGGGTTTGTATTTACTTTCCGTTCTATTTCCTTGGTTTTCACCTGTGGATGTATCCTATATCTTTGCGATGCTTTTTTTGTTTACAGGCGCACTTAGAGCAGTTTTGATGGTCGTAAATATTGGTCGACTCGAACTGATCTACATCTTAGTGGTTACCTACCTTACTGATTCTGGAGCCTATTTTGCTGGATATTTGTTTGGTAAACATAAACTCAATGAGCGCATTTCACCTAAGAAAACTGTTGAAGGGGCTATTGGTGGTTGGCTTATTGGTGCATTACTTGGCATTGCTTATGCCTATTTATGGATACAAAAACTGGATTTTAATTTTATGCTCATCGCATCGTTTATCCTTCCCATCTTTGCGCAATTGGGGGATTTAAGTTTCTCGTCGATTAAACGTTATTTTGGAATCAAAGATTTTGGAACTTTATTTCCAGCCCATGGGGGTGTGCTTGATCGCATTGACAGCTTACTCTTTTCACTCTTAGCATTCTTTATCTTACTTGTGATTATCTTATGAAAATCATCAGTATTTTAGGTGCGAGTGGATCCATTGGTCAACAAGCCCTTGATGTGGTGAGTCAACACATAGACTTGCTTAAAGTCTATGGAATCAGCATTTATTCAAATGAAACTTGGTTGGAAACTCATCTTAAAGATCATCATTATGATTTGGTTGTCGTTAAAAACTATGAATCCGTGATGAAGTTTAAAGGGCTTTTTCCCACCCAAGAATTTGATTATGGGCAAATGGGTTTAACACGCTTAGCCACACATCCATCCATTGAACTTGTGGTGAATGCCTTGGTTGGTTTTTCAGGTTTAGTGCCTAGTATAAAAGCAGCAGAAGCGAACAAGGATCTTGCTTTAGCGAATAAAGAATCGTTGGTGGTAGCAGGTGAGCGTTTAATGGAATTGGTCCATTTAAATAAGATTCAACTCATCCCAATCGATTCAGAACATTCTGCTTTGGCACAAGCCATGATTGGACATTCTGTAAAGGATGTATCAAAGCTAATCATCACTGCATCGGGTGGATCTTTAAGACACTTAAGTCGTGAACAATTAAAATCGGTAACGGTTGAAGATGCGCTGAAGCATCCCAATTGGTCAATGGGTGCTAAAATTACCATTGATTCAGCTACTATGGTGAATAAAGCATTTGAAGTGATCGAAGCGCATTGGTTATTTAATCTAGCTTATTCAAAAATTGAAGCTATTATTCATCCGCAAAGCATCATTCACGGTATGGTTGAGTTTATTGATGGTTCAATCATGGCCCATTTGGCCAGTGCGGACATGAGAATACCGATTCAATACGCATTATTAGATCAAGCACGCATTTCAAATGAGACTCAAAAACTTAATCTACTTGAATTAAAGACTTTATCTTTTGAACCCTTAGATGAAATGAAGCATCCCTTATTTAAACTCTGTATTTCTGAAGCACAAAAAGGTAAGGATCGGATGCTTGTGATCAATGCGGCCAATGAAGCAGCGATTAAGCGTTTCTTAAATCATGAAATTACTTATCTAGAGATTGAAACAATGATTGAAGATGCTTTAAAGCATTTTGAAATTCAACCTTTAGGATCTATTCAAGATATGATTGAACTTGATCAAAAGGTTAGAGACTACGTACATAACGATTAATACGTTTGGAGGGACTATGGAAAGCATTCTTGCCTTTATCTTTGTATTGGGCTTAATCGTATTTATTCATGAACTAGGGCATTTGCTGAGCGCAAAAGCTTTTGGGGTATATTGTAAAGAATTTGCTTTAGGGATGGGACCAAAGATCTATTCCATTAAAGGAAAAGAAACTGAGTATTCAATCCGTTTGTTACCACTCGGTGGTTTTGTGTCGATGGTGGGTGAAGAAGGCGTTGAGGTCGATGTGCCTAAAGAGAGAAGTCTTAAAGGCATTCATCCTTTAAAACGTTTAGTGGTTATGTTGGCAGGGATCGTCATGAATATTCTTTTAGCCTATGTCATTATGGTGGGACTACATATTAATAATGGGTATGTGATGCAAAATCCAGAACCCGTTTTGGGTGAGATTGTTGAAAATTCACCTGCTCAAGCAGCGGGTCTTATGATAAATGATCGAATTGTAGAAGTTCAATTTTCAGATGGAACTAATATTCAACCCAAAGATTTTTATGATTTGGTTGAAGTGTTACAACTTTACCAAAATACGATGACCTTTGTGGTTGAAAGAGATCAATCTTTAATTAATATTGAAATCACCCCTAAACTAGATGAAGAACGTGGGTATTATGTGATTGGGGTGATGAGTCCACAAGCACAGGTAAAAGAGATCACTTTCTTAGAAGCTTTTAAGTATGGTGCACAAGATTTGGTAGATATGGGTGCATCTATGTTAATGACCTTGAGTCGTTTGGTTAGGGGCATCGGTTTGAGTGCGATTAGTGGTCCAGTCGGTATTTTTCAAGTCACTGCTCAAAGTGCTCAAATGGGCATCCTAAGTTTACTCTATCTTACAGGTCTCTTGTCATTAAATGTCGCTCTTTTTAACCTTATTCCTCTGCCATTATTGGATGGGGGTAGAGCAGTTCTTATTTTTATTGAAATACTTATTGGTAAGCCTGTAAATGCCAAAATAGAGCAAGCTTTAATGTTGGCATCGATGATCTTACTCTTACTTTTAACTTTATTTGTCACAAGCCAAGACTTGTTTAAACTCTTTTAGTTTACGGGCAT
>CAZHIG010000021.1:3947-10863 GCA_964532705.1 uncultured Erysipelotrichaceae bacterium | reverse complement strand
GCTCAACATATTAAGCTCAGATGGTTTTATCAATTTAGATGAAACAGCTGATGCTAAATCAATGTTGAATGCAGCTGCCTTAACCTATGTTGCGGCCTTTGTCGCAACCTTAGTACAGATTCTTAGATTGCTTGTATTGGCGAATCGTAGAAGAGATTAGGATAAATATTAAAAGACTCATACTTAAATGTAGGGGTCTTTTTTTATGAAATTAAACTTAGAAATTTGGATTAGATTATTTTTTAGAACCATTATTTTACTTATTGGTTTTGTATTATTTAGAAACAATCAAATTTCAATCAGTGCAATTACGGATGTTAGTAAATATAACTTACCTTATGAAATAACTTCCATGTCTGTTGAAAATAATGAACTGCTTATTAAAGGATGGGCTTTTATAGCCTATCAACAACACTATTTAAGTGTACAAACACATGCAACACAATTTAGTTTTACGTCATCATCTGATGTATTTACAATTGATGCAGAGTTAACAAACTATAGTCAAACATTGATGATGGAATACTTTGGATCTCCAACCTGTACTTTGGATTCAATCAATAAAAACCCGGAAACATGTAATTTTAGTTATGAGTATGTTGGTTTTATCGCAAGGATACCACTTGATAGATTCAAGACGGGACATACCTATCAATCAAAGATAATTTCTAATGCTTTAAATGCAAATCTTTCATATCAAACAGATGTGTATTTTCCTATGAGTACAGATTTAACCTTACAGGATACATCAAAAAGATTAACCATCATTTCGAGATTGGATGATACGATACTTACCATTAACTCAACTACAGTTCTTGCGCGTAAAGAAGCATCGAAAACAGGAGCAACATGGTTTTATGGAACAAATTGTTCAACAAGTTATTTAAATCAGTTATATTTCTTGAAAAACACAGTCTATAAAAATGTCTATGAGAAAATAATTGTTGATGATACTTCTTTTTATCGATTAAAAGCGAATCTTTATCTATGCAACCTATATCGTAGAAGAATCATAGAAGGGCAGATGTTTGATCCTGTTTGGATAGCCAGTCCTTATGTCTCTTATAGCGGTTCTCCACTAACAATTTTTGTTGAAAGCGTAAATCAAGCTCCTGTATTGACTACAAGAGATGTCGAAATTTATGAAAATGAAACAATTAATTTATTGGATTACGTCAGTGCATATGATTTAGAAGATGGTGATATTTCTAGCAAAATCGAGCTTATTGAAACCAATTATCAATATAAAATTGGTAGTTATTATGCACTTTTTAGAGTAAGTGATTCATATGGTTTAACAGATACAAAAAGTCTCAATATTCACATTAAGGAACTCCCTAACTTCATCCCAACAATAGTGACTGAATCAATCAAATTACTACAATACTCATATTATGATGCGAAAGATCATGCAACAGCATCTGATTTTGAAGATGGTGATATTACCGATAAAATAATTGTCTTAAATGTAATAGATACAAATACACTTGGTCAGCAAGATCAATGTTATGGGGTATTCGACACAAAAGGAGCTTATTTTGAAGCTTGTATGACAGTAGATATTATTTCGTACAAAACCTATTCAAACATGTTTAGGTTTGTTTCTACAAACAATGCGTTTGTAAGTGAACCTATACCAGAACTATGGATTTTAAAAACATATCAACTCACTGATTTAATAAATTCAAATTTAGTAATATCAAGCTCCAAACTTGATTAAGTATTTATTGCGTATAATGTATATTATGTTAATTTTATGTATATTATTTAACCCCCCATTATTGGAGGGTTTGATTTATATTAAATCTGCTAGATAAGAATATCCGTATTCTGGCTTAGTAACATTGAAGTTATCAGCAATGGTCATGCCAACGGATGAAAAACTATTTGAACTTAGCAAACCAGAACCGGTGTGAGATGGACTGTACATCAGTAAAGGTACATTCTCTCTTGTGTGATCGGTCCCATGATGTATTGGATCATTCCCATGGTCCGCGGTAATCATGAGTAAATCATCCTGTTTCATTCCATGTATAAATGTTTTGAGTTGAACGTCAAATTGTTCTAATTCTTTAGCGTAACCGATGGGATCTCTACGATGCCCCCATAATGCGTCAAAGTCAACTAAATTTACAAAGCACAGTCCAGTAAAATCTTTTTTTAGAAGGTCAATGGTTATATTCATGCCATCTTCATTTGATTTTGATTTGTGAGATTCGACTATTCCTTCACCATCGAATATATCATTAATTTTACCTACACTGATTACATCAATTCCACTGCCTTTGAGTGCATCTAGCACTGTTTTCCCAAATGGTTTTAATGCATAATCATGTCGATTAGAACTACGTTTAAACTCCCCTGCTTTTTCGCCAATAAATGGTCTTGCGATGACCCTTCCTACTTTCCATTTGGGTTCCATGGTTAGTTTTCTAGCAATCTCGCAACAACGATAAAGTTCTTCAAGTCCAAAATAGGTCTCGTGTGCAGCAATTTGAAGAACAGAGTCGGCAGATGTGTAAACAATCATTTTGTTTGTGCGGATGTGTTCTTCACCCAATTCATCTAGGATGACCGTTCCGCTTGAAGATTTGTTACCTAAAATGCCATGCCCAGTCTCTTTTTCAAGCGCTTGTATAAGGTCATCTGGAAATCCAGTATCTGTAAAAGTTTGAAATGGTGTAGAAATTTTTAGTCCCATTAGCTCCCAATGACCTGTCATGGTGTCTTTCCCATTAGAGAGTTCATATAGTTTTGTGTAATAAGCACTCGGTGATTGTGTAGGACTTACATTTTTAAGTGTATGAAGATTGGCTAATCCTAGATTTACTAAATTTGGGATATGAAGATGATCTACAGATTCAGCAATATGACCAAGGGTATCTGCTCCAAGATCATTAAATTCCTTGGCATCTAGTGCTTCTCCTGCTCCAACAGAATCCAATACGATCGTAAATATTCTCTTGTATTTCATAATTAATCCTCTTTCTTCACTTTATTGAGTGGATGAAATGCATCATAAGCAGAATGTAATTGTTTTTGATTGATATGTGTGTAAATCTGAGTGGTCGAAATATCTGCATGTCCTAACAACTCTTGAACTGTCCTAAGATCTGCTCCCCCTTCTAACAAGGCAGTCGCAAAACTATGCCTTAAAGTATGAGGTGTTACTTCAATTTGGAGTCCTAATTGTTTGATTTTATGTTTCAACATGTTATAAACATAATGACGATTAATTCTTTTCCCGTTTGGTTTCAAAAAAACATCATTTGATTTATTTTTTTGCCAAGCTACACGATCAATATCAATATAATTGCTTAAGTTTTTCTTTGTAATATTAGCCATAGGAACAACTCGTTCTTTGTCCCCTTTTCCTCTAATTCTAAGAAAACTCTCATCTAGGAATATTTGATTGAATTTTAGGTCAACAAGTTCACTGACACGAAGTCCACAACTATAAAGTAAATCAATAATCGCAGTGTTTAAGAGATTGTTGTCACTTGATAAAAGCAGTTCTGTATCTTGAGTAGATATGGATTTCGGTAATTTCTTAGATTTCTTAATGTGCAATAATTGTTCACTGGGGTTTTTAACTAAGTCATAACGCAGCTCTAAGAACGCATAAAATTGCTTTAAACTAGACTTGAGTCTTAGGACACTTGCATTTGACTTAAATTTCAAACTCTCTTCAAGAAATGCATTCAAATCGTCGCGACTTAATTGTGAAAGATCTTTTTCTTTGTAATAGTTAGACAATAATTTTAGATCTAAGAGATAAGCATCTACTGTCTTTTTAGATTTTAATAAAACGTGCTCTAGATGATTTCTATAATCATCAATTAGGTTATGATGATTGGACATTTTTCTGTGCGTTTTCTAAAAGTTCAATCGCCGTTTTTTGACTGGATTCTGTATATGAGCCGCTAAGCAGCATTGACATCTCTAAGACTCTGTCTTGATGACTAAGTGGAATGATCAAAGTCTCTGTTCTATTTAGTTCTTGTTTCTTAGAAACTTGATAATGTGCATTAGCATAGGCTGCCACTTGGGCTAAATGTGTCACTGAGAAAACTTGAGCCAATTTTGACATTTCAAGCATTTTCTCGCCTATCGAACTAGCAACACGACCTGAAACGCCTGCATCAATTTCATCAAAAATCACTGTTTCAATTTTCTGTAAATGATTAAATACAACTTTCAATCCCAACATTAAACGAGAAAGTTCACCGCCTGATGCCACTTTGACAAGAGGTCTTAGAGGTTCTCCGGGGTTCATACTGACTAGAAACTCAATTCTATCATAACCAGAGATTGAATGGTCTTGTTTTGAAAATTCTATTTTAAATTGAGCTTTACTTAGATATAAGTCTTTGATGTGCTTTAAAACGGCATTTTCAAGCTCATTGGCGCTGTTTTTACGAATTTGACTTACTTTATCTGCATTTTCCAAATACGTCTTAAAACGCTCTTCTTTTAATTTTTCTAATTGAGAAAGAATCTCAAAACGATTTTCGATTAAAGCAATCTTTTCCATCATTTCAAGTTTTTTTGAAAAAACTTGAGTTAAGCTATTCCCAAATTTCTTTTTGAGTTTAGATAAAACATATAGACGTTCTTGCAAAGCATTCATTCGTGTTTCATCAAAGCTTAATGTTGATCTAAAAATTTTTAGATTTGAAAACACATCTTGAAATTCAAAATAAATGTTCTCTAATCGTTCAACATCAGCACTCAGTTCATTACTGTGTTCTAATGATTTTAGATGTTTTAAGGATTCATGGAGTTTTAAATCAAAAGAACCCCCGTCTTCTAAGGCATCAATGGCAAAACTAATTCTTTGATGGTTCTTTTCATAGGCAAGCATCGATTTTAATTCTTCTTCAATCAAGGTATCTTCATTTTCTTGAGGATTTACTTCTTCAATTTCGGATACTTGAAACTTTAAATAGTCCAATTCAGTTTCGTTCAAGCTGTGATTTGTTTTCTCTTTTATCTCATCATCAATCTCTTTATAGCTCTGATAAGAAACTTTTAAATCATTTAAAAGATCACTCTTGTGATAATCATCCAATAAACTTAAATGACTCTTTTGATTCAATAAATAGTGCGTGTCATGTTGAGAGTGAATATCCACAAGATACACACCAATAGACTTTAATAATGAAATTAAAGCAACCTTACCATTAATTCGAATGCTCGATTTTGCTTCTTGAGTAACTTCTCTGGAAATGATAAGAACATCATCTTCTAAATCAAATCCAGATTCAGAAAGAACTTGTATGACTCTTTCATCTTTAATTTTAAATTCAGCTTCAATGAGGGCTTTGTTTTGTCCTTGACGGATATGATCTACTGTAAACTTATCACCACAAATAATTCCTATCGCATCAATCAAAATTGATTTACCCGCACCGGTTTCACCTGTAAAAACAGAAAATCCTTTAACAAAATCTAAAGTTAGTTGATCAATTAAAATGTAATTTCTAATATTAAGTGTGAGTAACATACTGTTATTATATGGAATCTTAAAATAAGTTCCTATGATTTCAACCAAGATTCAATCAAGTCTAAAACATGATTAACATCTATTCTTTCCTGTAGTCTTAAATCCGTGAGTGTTCCATGAGTTACAAAATGATCTTCAATGCCAACTCTTCTTAAGTTAAGTGATAGATGTTCGTGTTCTAAAAACTCAAGAATGGCCGAACCTAAACCTGAGGCTAATTGATCCGTCTCATAACATAAAACAGGCTTATTTCTTTGTGATAAGTCCCTAATCATGTGTTCATCTAAAGGTTTGATAAAACGCGCATTGATGACACAAACGTTTAAGTCATTAACAGTCAAACGTTGTTGAAGTTTATCAACATCTGGTCCATAGCTAATAATATAAGCACTGGCTTGATCAAAGTTGCCTAGACTTGTCCATTTTCCAATTTCTAGCAATTCAAGAGAAGAAGCTTCAACAAAAGCAGCATTTCCTCTTGGGTAACGTATAAAAAACGGTTTTTGACTCTTAAAAGCTGTATACAGTAGATTTTGAGCTTCAAGTGCATCTTTTGGAGCACTTAGAATAATATTAGGGATACTTCTAAGAAATCCAAGGTCAAATACACCATGATGGGTCGCCCCATCTTCTCCCACTAAACCTGCACGATCAATCCCTACAACCACAGGCAAATTCATTCGTGCAATATCGTGATTCACTTGATCATAGGATCGTTGTAGAAAAGAAGAGTAGATGGAAAGAAAAGGTTTATGGCCACTTTGAGCTAAACCTGCCGCCATTATTGTTGCATGTGACTCCGCAATTCCAGTGTC
This sequence comes from uncultured Erysipelotrichaceae bacterium, assembly GCA_964532705.1. Taxonomy (GTDB): domain Bacteria; phylum Bacillota_I; class Bacilli_A; order Erysipelotrichales; family Erysipelotrichaceae; genus UBA2212. The sequence goes on along the minus strand of CAZHIG010000021.1, from coordinate 4,542 downwards.
AAAGCATCGATCAGGAAACAATGCAAAAGCTTTTTCAAGTTTACTTCCTTGAATCATCGCTGGCGTGATCACAACAATCTTCTCATCTTCTTTCATAAGACGCACTAAACTTTCAGAAATAATCTGTGACCAGCTTAAAAAGCCTGCCGGAAGATTACTAATCATGGCCCCACTATCAGGATCAAATTGTGAAACACCATGCCAAGAACCATTGGTATCTTTTTCTGATAAAGAGAATCCCTTCCCCTTTTGTGTTCTTACATGAATTAAGATCGGTCCATCATGAACTTTTGCTGAATGAAAAGCATCGGCTAATTCATGAAGAGAATGACCATTAATCGGCCCAATATATTCAAGATTTAAATCGGTAAAAATCGAGGGTGAAATTACACTACGTTTAATCGTATCTTTAATGCCTTTCATACCAACCAAAACAGTTTTACCAACACTTGTTTTTTCTAAGACATCTTTGAGCTCATGTTTAAAACTTGTATAGGGTGCACTGCTTCTCATCTTTGCAATGCTGTGTGAAAATGCCCCAACATTTTTAGAAATCGACATTTCATTATCATTTAGCACAATGATTAACTTTCTT
>CAZHIG010000021.1:2685-3847 GCA_964532705.1 uncultured Erysipelotrichaceae bacterium | reverse complement strand
TGCAAAGCAATTGTTAATTCAACAATCCCAAGATTGCTCGATAGATGACCGCCAGTTTTTGAAACTTGATCAATTAGAAAATGGCGAATATCTTTCGCTAATTGTTTCATTTCAGAAAAACTGAGATCTTTTAGAAAACGGGGATCTTTTATTTCTTGAATATTCATTAATACCTTCTTTGTATCATGCTATCGATAAGTAAGATAAACTCAGCATGTGCAGTGTGCGATTTAATTATATCACGCTTTATTTCTTGGAATCCTTCTAACAAATAGCTTTCGACTTCCTCTTTGCGCATTCCTTGAATCCAAGTCTTTTTATTATTTTCTAGATCACTGGTGGTACTCTTACCTAACAAATCTGGATCACCATATTTTTCAAGATAATCATCTTGTATTTGAAATAAAAATCCTAATTTTAGGCCGATTTCATATTGCTCATCTAAGTGATCTATCTGATTCTTAAGTATGCTTGCAAATATCAGAGCACAGCCAAAAAGTGCGCCTGTTTTAAGTTCATATAATTTACGAATCTGGGACTTATTCATCGCATTATTCTGGTCATTTTGTAAATCTAAATCTTGGCCTAAAATCATTCCATTTAAACCAGCAGCCTGTGTTAAATATTCAATCATCATAAGCTTTTTATAATCTTCAATGGATAATTTTAAAAGCATCGAAAAAGCATGTGTTAACAAAGCGTCCCCTGCTAAAATTGCAATGGCTTCTGAATAAACCTTATGTGTGGTTAAGCGACCCCTACGATAATCATCGTTATCCAATGCAGGTAGATCATCATGAATCAATGAATACGTATGGATGAGTTCTAAAGCCAAAGCAGCTTGTACTAAGTCATCCTGTTTAACGGATTCATCCACCAGACTATGAATCAATAATGGTCTAAACCTTTTACCTGCTCCATTTAGAGCGTAATTGGCTGCACTCAAAACATTTGATGCTTCAAAGTATTGATCAAAGTGGGAAATCTCATCATTAAAAATCTTTAAAAAATTACTTTGACTCAACATTGTGTTCACTGATTAAAGTACTGATCTTATCCTCAAAATTCTTAAGTTGGCCATCACAACTTTGAATCAGTTTTAATCCTTCTTCAAATAATGCGATAGAACGATCTAAATCTTGATCATTTCTTTCTAATTGAC
>CAZHIG010000021.1:1252-2585 GCA_964532705.1 uncultured Erysipelotrichaceae bacterium | reverse complement strand
TTTTGATAAGATGTAAAACGTTCTTGTTGGAAATTCAATTTTAACTTAATGATTTGATAAAGTTTTCGCTGAGTCTGACTAAGTTGTTCACTGATTTCAAATTGATCAGGTAGGGCTAAAGTCATTGCTGCCGTTGGTGTTGCAGCTCTTAAATCACTGACAAAGTCTGCAATGGTTGTATCGCTTTCATGACCGATTCCAGTAATAATAGGTGTTTTTAATTGATAAATACAAAGCGCTAATGCTTCATCATTAAAAGCCCATAGGTCTTCAATAGATCCACCACCTCGTGCCAAAATAATAACATCAGCATCTGACTCATCCGCCTTCTCTAAAGCATGAACAATATGTTTTGCGGCTTCTTGTCCTTGTACCAAAGTTTCAAATAAAACAATATCGATCATCGGCCATCTTAGATAGGCTGTTTTAAGTAAATCTTGCAGTGCCGCTGTATTAGCGCCTGTAACCAAGGCTATTCTTTTAGGAAACTTTGGAATGCTTTTTTTGTGATCTTGACTAAAGTAGTTGAGGGTTTGAAGTTTGTTTTTTAACTGTTCAAACTGCAAATACAATGCGCCTAAGCCTGCATTTTCCATTGAGAAAACTGTAATTTGAAGACTTCCTGAAACCGCATATACTGACACAGAGGCCCTTACAAGAATTTGGTCACCCTCTTTGGGCATAAAATTTACCATTGAAGCATAGGATTGAAACATCACAGCAGAAATTCTTGCGCGATCATCTTTAAGACTAAAATACCAATGTCCATTTCGATGAGCCGTAAAATTTGAAAGTTCTGCTTTTAAATAAAACGAACGCAAAGAATCATTGAAGTCCAATGTTTGTTTGATTTCATTTACTAGTTGAGATACATTAAGAATATTTCTTGTCATAGCCATCCAGTACGGCATTGATGTAAGCGTAAGCTTCATCATCACTGTATGTTTTAGCTAAACGTATGGCTTCGTCGATGATGACAGCAACATCGTCTTGTTTTAAATTCATTTCCGCAATCGCAAGCAACAAAATCGCTTGATCAACATAAGCTAATCGCTCAAATGTCCAATCTTTTAAAAACGGATTAATATCTAGAATATAGTTTTCTTCATTCATTTCAATGTTTTTCAACAGTTCAACTATGTAGGTATCTCCATTAGGTTTCATTAAATGCCCCTCTTCAATAACAAGTTGAAAGAGAGGTTTTTTCAGCAATAAATGCCCGTATAAATACTTCATGGTTCGTTTACGTAGTAAGTGTCTTTTCATAACCTTTAATAGTCTATCACAGTTCAAGAAAAAACGCCCTAGTGGGCGTCAAAATAAAATCCTAAAA
>CAZHIG010000021.1:0-1152 GCA_964532705.1 uncultured Erysipelotrichaceae bacterium | reverse complement strand
GCCAATAAAATAAAATCCTGTGCAACTGTTTTCATAGAAACAGTATACCACAGGATTATTTTAATGATTAATTAAACCACTTCGCATCGAGTTCAGCAACAACACCTTCAGCAATCAATTCTGCCAAAGCTTCATTGACTTTTTCAACCCATTCTGAACCTTTTGGGAACGCAATGGCGGTTCCTGCTTTACCATCTAGATCTTCAGTAACAAGATTGAAAGTCATTAACATATCATCTTGCTCTGCATAGGTTGTTGCGTTGGTACTGTCAATGACTAATGCATCCACACGATCGAGCTTAATATCTTCAATAATGGTCGCAAAACTCTTTTGTGAAACAACCGTAAATCCATATTTAGCAGCAATCGAATTCATAGCCCCTTCTTGAACGGTACCTGTTTGAACAGCAATCACTTTACCATTTAAATCTTCTAAGCTTTCTAAACCATCTTCTTTCTTAACAACCGCTGTATAGAGTTCACCTTCTGATTTATAGATCTCAGAGAAATCAACCGTCAACTTACGTTCTTCACTAACATTCATTCCAGAGATTGCCATATCTCCTTGATTGGCTTGTAAGGCTGCGATGATTCCATCAAATCCTTGTTCTTTCCATTCAACTTGTACACCCATCTTTTCAGCGATGGCTTCCATAAGTTCAATGTCGAAGCCTTCATAGGTTCCATCTGTCGCAATCGACTCATAGGGTGGATAATCAGGAGAAGTCAGCACAACAATGGTATCTAAACTAGGCTCTGATGCACATCCAAACAAAACTAAACTTAATCCTAAGACAACAAGTAATTTTTTCATTTTCTTTATTTTCCTTTTCTTTAAATCATATTTGACAAGAATTCTTGAGCACGTTGTGTTTTTGGCTTTTTAAAGAACTCTTGAGTGTTTGTTACTTCTAAAATCTCTGCATTATTCATAAAGATGATGTAATCAGCAACTTCTTGAGCAAACTTAATCTCATGGGTAACAATGATGTTTGTCATCCCAGTATGATTGAGCGCTTTAATTACTTTAAGAACCTCTTGGGTCATTTCAGGATCTAAAGCACTGGTAGGTTCATCAAACAACATGGCTTCAGGATGCATCGCTAAAGCTCTAGCAATTGCAACTCTTTGTTTTTCACCTCCACTGAGCTG
>CAZHIG010000020.1:1954-11025 GCA_964532705.1 uncultured Erysipelotrichaceae bacterium | reverse complement strand
AGTGGCTGAAAAATCTTCATTGTTAACCGTTAAGAAATCTTGATGAACAATTGAAACATTGGTATTTTCAAAGAGTTGACTCAAATGGCTTAAAACATCTTGATCAATTTCAAAAGCAGTAACATCCTTCGCAATTAAAGAGAGTTGTTCAGTTAAAGCGCCTAATCCAGGTCCCACTTCAATCACAGATTTTCCATGCGATTCTGAAACTTCAGCAATTTTTTTAACAGTACTGGGATCAATGATAAAATTTTGTCCAAAATGTTTCTTGGCTTTAAGTTTTTTATCTTTAAGCAGTGCCATGGTATAGGCATGTGCACTTTGTTTAGGCATGAGTTAAATCCTTTAAGCTTAAGCCTCTCGCATTGACTTGATGAAGGAATAACTTCGCATTGCCTTCTTGTAGGTGATATTTATGACAGAGCTTGTCTCTTTTAAGGGATGAATCCTCTTGACCACTTAAACCCAATTCAATTAAATCTTTCATTTGAATTAAGCTTTGACTTGTTGAATGTGTATATAAATTTTGAAGGGCCTCAAAAATGACTTCAGGACTGGCATGTTCAATGCCGACTTTGCGTTTATCACGCGCATCTTTTTGCGCAATAAAAGCTTGCTTTGCATCAGGAATTCTTTCCAATATTCTTTGTCGGATCAGTTTACCTGGCGCATCTGGATCTGTGAAAATAATGACCCCATGATCGTGATGCATGTGTTCAATAAAGTCTAAAGTTTCAAGTGATAAATGTGTACCTTGTGTCACGATAATATGGGCATCTAAAATGCTTTTAAGTTTTGCCTCATCGTGGTGACCTTCCACCACGATGCTTTCTTTAATTTTCATCCATCCCATTATAACAAAAACAATCCTAATTAAAGGATTGTCTATTTACAGATTTTTTGTCCGTATGAATTTCGTGTCCATGAAAGAAAATCCACAACCGTGACTTTTAATCCACTGGTACGCCCTGTTGAGATGACACTCAGGTTTTTTTCAGATCCAGCGTATAAGTCTAGATGAGTCGTTTTTATGGCCCCTCCACGATCTAAAACAATTGCTTTAAAGGGGACACTTGGAACCAAACCCATTCCACTCATGTTTTTATTTTCAATTTCTAGAACAGTACAGAATGGAAACGCTTTGTCTGCAGCGACGATGTAGTAACCTTCATACGTAATACCGTCTTCAAAGAATCCATCGGCTTGTCTGACTTCTGTGTTTCTAACCTTAATATCTGCAGCGGTATTGGCTGCACCATCTACCCCAATATTACATCCTACACAATCATAGCCATAGCGCGTGATGATGGAGGTATAGAAGTAAGCCCCTACGGTAACTTTTGCCCCATATTGATAAATCGTTGGGGTCACATCGGTGTACACTTCAGATCCTGGAATGGTTTCTGTGGATAAGAGTTCACCTTTCGTATCGTAAGTGTTTCTCACATCTGTTGTGGTATATCCTGGTTTACCCTCACTCACTTTCGAGATGAGCCAGGAATAACCAGATCGCGAAGCATCCATTTCTTTTAAGACAGTGGGGATGGCTTTGGTGTCGACACTTGTCACTTGTTCTTGATTAAAAGTATAAGGTTCAATTAAAGTATCATTGCGAAGCAAAACACTGTCTTGTGCTTTGACCAAAACAAGTTCTTCGCTTTCAATTGGGCTTGAGCAGGCTGTTAAACTGAGCAAAAATGCACTCATCAAACTCTTTTTAATGTTGATAACAGTCGTCTCCTTCCTGTCTTTTTAAATGACTTAAGGATAATAACACAGAACTTTTTAATCTGTAAACCCTAAAATTTCAGGGTTCTACATGAAACAAAGTCTTAAAATTTTGGTAAAGCGCTTTCTTTAAATCCTCTAAATGGATCTCTCTAAGTTGTGCAATAACAGCCGCTGTTTCAATCACAAACGCACTTTCATTGCGTTTTCCTCGATGTGGAGTGGGTGCTAAATAAGGCGCATCTGTTTCAATGTGTAAATACTTTAAATCGATGTGCTTTGCAACTTCTTTGGGTTCAATCGCATTCTTAAACGTAACGGGTCCACCCAATCCAATATGGTATCCACACTTAATATATTCTTTCGCCAACTCTAAACTTCCTGAATAACAATGTAGAATACCAGACTGTTTAGCAGGATGATTTTTTAAAATATCAAAGGTCGCTTGATGAGCATCTCTAGAATGAACAATGATGGGTAATCCATATTGATTGGCTAAATCAATTTGTCTTTTAAAGACAGTCTCTTGAATACGATGTGTTTTAGGATCCTTATCCCAATGATGGTCTAAGCCTATCTCACCGACCGCAATCACTAAAGGATCTTGAATAAGTTCTTCCATAACTTCCCAATCTGATTCATCGATTCTTAAAACTTCTTCAGGATGAAAGCCAACCGCTACTTTAAACATGGAATTTGTTTTGGCTAAAGCCAAAGCTCTTCTGGATCCATCAATGCCGACTCCAATCAAAACAATCGTCTTAATGTTTCTTTCAAGTGCTCTTTGAATCACTTCATTTAAATCATCTTTAAATTCTTCTTCTGCTAAGTGAGCATGTGTATCAATCCAATGCATATTATTTACCTAAACAAAAGCGTCTAAACAATTCATCGCTTAAGTTAAAATCTTGAGCCCCTAAGATATTTTGTAGATGTGTGAGTGCTTCTTTTAAATCAATCAGAGCTAAATCCACTTCTACTTGATTTTCTAAACTTGATATGGCTGAGGAAATTGAAGCTTTTGCCGCACTGGCTAAGGCAATGCTTCTTTCTTGAGAGAGGACGGGTTTATGGAATACAAATTGATCGGATTCAAAGCGTTGTTCAATGGTTTCAATGAGTGCCTTAATGTCTTTTTTAAGGGCTGAAATTTCTAAACGATTGGAGGATGAACTGAGATCTTTCTTCGTGTGAACCACAATTACTTTGGATGGATCGAGTTGGTCAAAAAGTTCTTTCTCATCAACATTCATCCCAACTTGTCCATCCACTAAAAAGAGAATGAGATCAGCTTTCTCAATCGATTCAAACGTTTTCTGAATTCCAATTTGTTCTACTTGATCACTACTCTTACGTATGCCTGCTGTGTCTAATAAATGGAGGGTCACATTTTCTAAGTGAACCGTTCCTTCCACAATGTCTCGTGTCGTCCCTGCAATGTCTGTCACTATGGCTTTATCCTCATTGAGTAATGCATTGAGTAAAGAACTCTTACCAACATTGGGTTGACCGATGATGGCTGTCTTAACGCCTTCCTGCATTCTTTGTCCACTGCGCGCTTCTTTTAAAACTGTTTCAATCTGCAAGAGAATATTTTGAGCGTGATTTAAAAACTTTGAACTGGTCACTTGTTCAATGTCGTATTCAGGGTAATCGATGTTGACTTCAATGTTGGCAATGAGTTGAATCATCTCTTCAACCAAGGGTTCAATGATTGTTTTTACACTGCCCTTTAAATTAAGGATGGCTAAAGCAGCACTTTGTTTAGAATCCGCACTGACCATATCGTTAATGGCTTGAGCTTGCGAAAGATCAATTCTGCCATTCATCACTGCCCGCTGTGTAAACTCACCCGCAAGGGCCATGCGTGCCCCTAAGGATAAACAATGGCTGAGTATTTGTTTGGTGGTGTAGATGCCCCCATGACATTGAATTTCAACCACATCTTCTTTGGTGTATGAACGTGGGGCTCTCATCACAAGTATAAGTGCTTCATCAATCATCTCGTTGGTATAAGGATCATAAATAGATGAAAAGACCACTTGGTGATCTTTATTCATCAAATCTTTATGACTTAATCTTTCCACAATCTCTATGGCTTTAAAGCCGGACAAGCGAATGATGGACACCGCTTGCGCTCTAAGTGTGGTCGAAAGACCTACAAGCGTGTCATTTAATGCACTCATTTTTCGATCGCATCCATCAATTCTAGTAAACGATTTAAATCTTCATCATCATCAAAGTGAATTTTAATGTTGTGTGAATCAATACTGACTTTCGCGTGTAGTTTAGTTCTGAGTAAACTTTCCACATAGCGATAGTCTGTGTTTGTTTTGGTCGTTTTTTGTTTCTTTTCTTTCATCAAGCGTTCGACATCGCGACTGGATAAATTCTTATCCACAATCTCTAAAGCTAAACGCTCCACAATGGCTTGATCCTCATGGTTAATCAAAGGTTTAACTTGTCCCATGCTGAGTTTTTGTGAAGCCAGTAAATCCAAGACGGATTGAGGGAGGGAAAGTAAACGTAAAGTATTGCTGATGTGTGGTCGTGATTTACCAACTTTTTGAGCCACTTGATCTTGGGTGTAGTTTAAACGCTCCATCATGAGTTGATAGGCTTTGGCTTCTTCAATGACCGACAAATCTTCCCGTTGAATGTTTTCAATCAAAGAAATTTCCATCATCTGTGTATCATCAAATTCTAAAACGATGGCTGGAATTTTTTCGATTTTAGCCAGTTTAGATGCTCTAAAACGACGTTCACCGGCAATGATTTGATATCCTGAAACAGATTTGCGCACCAAAATAGGGGTAAAAACACCGTGTTCTTGGATGCTGTTGGCCAATTCTTGAAGTTTGGTTTTATCAAAAACTTGACGGGGTTGGTAGGGATTAGGGTGAATATCGCTTAATGTAATTTCAATCGATCCACTGCCTGTTTGTTGGAGTTCTTCTAGAACTGCATTCACATTTTCTCCAAACAGCGCTTCTAAACCTTTACCTAAACGTTTTTGATCACTCATAGACTTCCCTTCTCATTGGCTACAATCACTTCTTTTGCCAATGCAGCATACGCTTTAGCCCCTTCAGATCGGACATCATATTCAAAGATGCTTTGACCTCTTGAAGGTGCTTCAGATAGTTTCACATTTCTAGGAATGTGATTTTTATAGACACGTTCCTTAAAATATTTACGAACTTCTTGTTGAACTTCAACTGATAACTTCGTTCTCGCATCAAACATGGTCAATAAAATACCTTCTATGTGAAGTTCTTTATTGAAGAGTTTTTGAACCAAACGAATGGTGGATAAAAGTTGAGTTAAGCCCTCTAAAGCATAGTACTCACATTGAACGGGTATGATGACAGAGTCAGCAGCGGTGAGTGCATTGGTGTTAAGGAGTCCTAAAGAAGGCGGACAGTCAATCAAGATGTAATCATAATCATTCTTAACCACATCTAATTTATTCTTGAGTAGATTCTCTCGTCCTACTTTATATTCAACCATTTCTAAATCAGCCCCTGCTAAGTCAATGGTGGCTGGAATTAATGCGACAGGTGGACGTTTTAAGTTGATGGTTGATTTCGCAACACTGAGATCTCCCATCACCACATCATAGACAGAATGCTTAATTTGATCACGTGGTGCGCCTACCCCTTGAGTGGTATTGCCTTGTGGATCAAAGTCTACCAATAATACTTTCTTATTTAAGTAAGCCAATCCAGAAGCAAGATTAATGCTGGTGGTGGTTTTTCCAACCCCACCCTTTTGGTTGGTAACTGCGATGATTTTTCCCATCTTACTTCACAAATCGAACACGCACTTCGTATCCGTCCTCAGTTTGTTCTTGGAAAAGCTCTATCTTAACCCCTGTCTTTTCAATCATCTTGACTGAAGATAGTAAGGTATTGATGGCAATTTGAACAGAACGTGTAATCCCGCGAATGCCACGTTTAGGCTTTTTATTTTGCAGTGATTTTTGATTTTCAATCAATGCTTCTGTTTGTCTTACATTTAGATGTTGAGATTGAATCTTTTGAAAAATCTCTTTTTGTAATTCAGGTTCTAAACCTAGAAGAGCCCGCGCATGTCTTTCAGTTAATACACGTGCAGATACTGAATCTTGAATCTCAGTGGGTAATTGTAGTAAACGCATTTTATTGGCGATGGAAGATTGAGACTTGCCCATCTTATGGGCAATCTTTTCTTGAGTAAGTGCATGAGAATCCAACATAATTTGGAAGGCTTTAGCTTCTTCAATGGCGCTTAGATCTTCACGTTGAATATTTTCAACCAAAGCCATTTCAGCCATTTGTGTATCACTGACTTCCATCACAAAAGCAGGAATGTGTTCCCACTTCAATAAAGATACCGCTCTAAAACGTCGCTCTCCCGCAATGATCTCATAACGATTGTTGTTTTTGCGAACGGATATGGGTTGAATGAGGCCATTGTGTTCAATCGATTGAGCCAATTCTTTAAGTAAGGTGGGTTCAAATTCCAAACGGGGTTGATAACGATTGGAATCAATCAGATGAACAGGTATGTTTTGTGTACTTTGCATATATTCTCCTATAAAGCTTTCTTTTTAATCAAACGATATTCACGTGGATATTGGTTTGGAGTCTCTTCTGTTTTCGTGAAGATGAGATGGATACGTTTTCCTGCAGTGGGTAAGTCCTTTTCAATAATTTCTGTTTGACTCACCTTAAGTGTATTTAAAGCTGTTTTAGCTTCCCTTAATTCTTCTAAAGCGCTTGATCCCTTCATCGCAATCAGTTTGCCTTTTACTTTTAGTAAAGGCATCGAGAGTTCAAGTAAGATGGGTAAGCTTGCGACCGCACGAATTGCGATCACATCATACCTTCCTTTATAACTTTTTAGGTCTTCCGCTCTTTCGTTGATGATGGTCACATTCTTGAGTTCAAGTTTATCCACCATTAAGTGTAGAAAACCACAACGTTTTGTGGTGGGTTCAATTAAGTCAAAATGACAATCCGGACGAACCATCGCAAGCACTAAACCCGGAAAGCCAGCACCTGTACCAATATCTGCAACTAAAGAATTCTTCGGAATTAAATCCTGAATGTTTAAACAGTCTAAAAAGTGTTTTTCACGAATCTCTTCGTCTTTAGTAATGGCTGTTAGATTAAACTTTGCATTGTTTTCGACCAAAGCTTCACGATAGATCTCAAAGCTTTGTGCTAAGTGATCAGCTTTGTCAAAATGCATGGATTGTAGCTGTGACTTAAAGCCTTCTTGACTAAATGGTTCAATCATAGGCTCATTATATCAAAGATGCTTAGGCCTCACTCAACCAAGTATGATAAACGTCTAGATAGGTATGTTTTTAGGACAACCAAATCTGCTGGATTGACCCCAGAAATACGGGAGGCTTGACCAAAATTGATCGGTCTTATCTTAGCTAGTTTTTGTCTTCCTTCTATTGAAAGATTATCAACCAAATCATAATTAATATCTTTTGGTAAAAGTAAATGTTCTGTAGCTTCTAAACGTTTAACTTCTTTAAACGCTTTTTGAATATAACCTTCATATTTTATTTCAATTTCTAAACCTTCAATGACTTCATCATCAAAGCGTTCATCAAAGTAATATGAAAGAATATCTTTAAGTTTAATCTTGGGTCTTTTTATGAGGTCATAAACCAAGATGCCTTCATTAAGAGGCTCATAGCCGACAGAAACGATGTATTCTACCAGCGCATCTTTTGGCTTAATACGAATGGATTTTGCCCATTCTAAAAGTTGAGCTTGCTCTGTCTTAAGTTTAACAAACGCATCATAACGTCTTTGAGAGAGCAATCCAATCTGATGGCCTTTTTCACTTAAACGATGCGCCGCATTATCGTGTCTAAGCAAAAGGCGATGTTCAGCCCGTGAGGTGAGTAAACGATAAGGTTCTTCTGTACCTTTAGTAACCAAATCATCAATCATGACGCCAATATAAGCTTCATCTCTTCCTAAGATTAAGGGCTCTTTGCCTTGCAGTTTTAAAGCAGCATTAATCCCTGCCATTAAACCTTGAGCTGCCGCTTCTTCATACCCTGAGGTCCCATTGATTTGACCAGCACAAAATAGATTTTCTACTGTTTTAAGTTCTAAACTTGGATACAGTTGTGTTGGGTCTATGGCATCGTATTCGATCGCATAGGCATACTTTTCAATCACGCAGTTTTCTAAACCGGGAAGTGAACGAATCATCTTTTCTTGAATGTCGTAAGGCATGGATGTGCTAAAGCCTTGAACATAGGTTGTGTTTAAGGATTTAGATTCAGGTTCTAAAAAGATCTGGTGGCGATCTTTATCCGCAAATTTTACCAATTTATCTTCAATGGATGGGCAATAACGAGGTCCTACCCCTTCAACCAAACCTGAATACATGGCAGACTTGGTTAAATTAAGATTAATGATTTGATGGGTATCCTTTTGTGTATAAATCAAATAACAAGGTTCTTGAGATGTTGGAAACTCCGTTTCGCTAAAATCACTGGAGAAGTGTTGATACTCTAAATCACCTGCTTGAAGTTCTCCTTTGGAGAAATCAATCGAATCTGTTCTTATTCTAGGTGGAGTACCTGTTTTAAGTCTAAATGTTTTGAGTCCCATCTCTCTTAGTGACGCAGAAAGTGAATTTGTGGTGGCTTGTTGATCTGGGCCTTCAGACTTAGCCGTGTTTCCAATTAAGATCTTTGAACTCATATAGGTTCCTGAAGTTAAAATCATGGCATCCGCTACTAAAATGCGTCCATCTTGAAGTTCTACAGCGTGAATCTTTCCATTTTCTTGAATTAAACGAAGGGCTAAGCCTTCAACGATTTCAAGATTTTCTGTGTTGGATACCACCTCTTCCATCCGTTTTGAATACGCAATTTTATCGGATTGAACACGCAAACATTGAACCCCAGGTCCTTTGTTTGAATTGAGTTTTTTAAATTGTAGGGCTGTTTTATCCGCATTGATGGCCATCTCTCCACCCAAGGCATCGATTTCACGAACCACGATTCCTTTGGCAGGTCCGCCAATGGAAGGATTACATGGCATACTGGCAATACGGTGTTTATCTAAAGTGATGAGTTGAGTAAAAATACCCATTCGGGCACTGGCTAAAGCAGCTTCTACACCGGCATGTCCGGCTCCAATCACAATGATTTTCATAGCGTATTTATTCTAGCACACTCTATTCTCTATTGGGTAAGCTTAACTTGAGTGATACACTAATGGTGAGGTATTCACAGATGTTAGACACGAAAACACTAAAGATTATTGAAAAAATGCAGAGAGCTGAGATGACAGAATATTATGTCTATACTAGCATTGCAG
>CAZHIG010000020.1:0-1854 GCA_964532705.1 uncultured Erysipelotrichaceae bacterium | reverse complement strand
CATGAAAATAACTTACTTAAGATGTTGGATGAAGAACGTCTTCAATATGTGGGTTCTATGGTTTTAGGTCTAAACGATGCCTTGGTGGAACTCACTGGGACTTTAGCTGGTTTAACCTTCGCGCTTCAAAACACGAAGCTGATTGCTTTGTCTGGAGTGGTTACGGGCATTTCAGCAACCCTATCAATGGCTTCATCTGAGTACTTATCTGCACGATCTGAAAACTCTGAGCATCCTTTTAAAGCAGCAACCTATACCGGAATTATGTACATCGTTGCGGTGGTATTAATGGTAACCCCATATCTTGTGTTCGATTCCAGTCATTATATGTATGCCTTAATTAGTATGCTATTGATTGTGGTTTTGATCATTCTTATCTTTACCTATTATGTCGCTGTTGCCCAAGATTTAGACTTTAAGAAACGTTTCCTTGAAATGATTACGATTTCTTTATCCGTAGCTTTGATTTCATTTGTGATTGGGGTCCTTGTTAAGAATTTACTTGGTATTGATGTTTAAGCCCTGAAGGGCTTTTTTTGACATTTATTTTATTCTGTATTACTATAATAATACAGTAGAACAGGAGTATGCTTATGATCACTTTATCAAGTCTTAGTAAAGTTCCCATTTATCAACAGATCATTGATCAGATTCTATCGCAGATTGCGATGGGTATTTTAGAGCCGCATGCACAAATGCCTGCCGTTCGAAGTTTGGCTCAGAACCTAGGAATTAATCCAAACACAGTCGTGAAAGCCTACAACGAACTTGAACATGCCGGCTATTTATACACCAAAGCAGGCGTTGGATCCTTTGTGTCTGAAGAAGCTTCCCTCAATTCAAGATTGAAGCAACAAAAATTAGATGAACTTAGAAAAGAAATTTCTCTCATTCATAAATTAGGGTGTGAGAAAGAAAAAATCATCTTAATGATCCAAGAAATCTATCAGGAGAGAAAACAATGATTCAAATCAACAACATCAGCAAGAGTTTTGGAACTAAAGTGGTGCTCGATAACATTCACTGGGAAATTCCTAAAGCCACTATTTTTGGATTAGTTGGTCCAAATGGTGCGGGTAAGAGTACTTTACTCAGATTGATTTCTGGGGTATTAAGAGCCGATCAAGGTCAAATCTTGTTTAATCAAAGAGAAGTCTATAATCAAGCTTCTGTAAAGAAACACATTTTATTTGTATCTGATGACCCCTTCTTCTTAGCTCAAAGCAGTTTAAAAGAAATGAAAGCCTTTTATCAAATCTTTTATCCAAGCTTCAATGAAGCCATGTATGTTGATTTGGTTGAAAAATTTAAAATGGATGAAAATGCCTCCATTGCTGATTTCTCTAAAGGGATGAAGCGTCAAGCTGCAATCATTTTAGCTTTATCTGTATCCCCAGATGTCTTACTCTTAGATGAAGCGTTTGATGGTTTAGATCCCATCATGCGTTTAGCACTTAAACGCATCTTGGCTCAAGAGATGGTTAATCGTGAAATGAGCGTTGTGATCTCATCTCATAATCTTAGAGAACTTGAAGACATCTGTGATCGCATCGCTTTACTGAATAACCATCACATCAGTTTACAAGATGAAGTGGAAAATATTCGGACTCAGTACCATAAACTACAAATTGCCTATAAAGATGATCAAAGTGAATCTATCTTAAGATCCCTAAATCCGCTTCATGTGGAAAAAAGAGGGCATGTATTTATGTTGGTGATTAAAGGAGATGTTTCTTTGTTTAAATCTCAAATTGAATCTACTCAACCGATCTTGTTTGAAGAGATTCCTGTCAGTATGGAAGAAGTCTTTGTTTATGAAATGGAGGATCAAGGCTATGGCAAAAAAATCTAACT
>CAZHIG010000019.1:8947-11328 GCA_964532705.1 uncultured Erysipelotrichaceae bacterium | reverse complement strand
AGAACTCCTTTGGCGATGATGGCTTATACATCGAAAAAATGCACTTTGATGCAAAGCACATTGAAGTTCAAATACTAGCCGACAAACATGGTAAAGTGCTTCATCTTTATGAAAGAGATTGTTCCTTTCAAAGAAGACATCAAAAAGTCATCGAAGAAGCCCCCTGTCATCAACTCAGTCATGAGAAAAGGTTAGAGATTTGCAATGATGCCGTTAAAGCAGCTGTTGCGGTGGGTTATGACTCTGTAGGAACCGTAGAATTCTTAATGGATGAAAACAATAACCATTATTTTATGGAAATGAATACACGCATTCAAGTTGAACACCCTGTCACTGAAATGATTACTGGTGTCGACTTGGTTAAAAACATGATCAAAGTGGCCGCTGGTCTTCATCTTTCTTACCAACAAGAAGACATCAAAATTTTAGGCCATGCGATTGAATGTCGCATCAATGCGGAAGACTTTAGAAATGACTTTAAACCCTCTGCAGGCCAAATCACGTTTGCACACATGCCTGGCGGTAAAGATGTTCGTGTGGACTCAGCCATCTATAACGGCTATCGTCTTCCTCCCTTTTACGATTCGATGATTGCCAAACTCATAACAATTGGCGATACACGACTCAATGCCATTAAGAAGATGCGGGCTGCACTTGAAGAGTTCATCATAGAGGGCATCGATAATAATGTTGAATTTTGTTATTTTACGATGTACTCCCCTGGCTTTATTGCTGGTCGTTACACCACAGAATTTGCTCAAACATGGATCAAGGAGTTAAAAGAACGTGAATCAACCCTTTCAAAAACGTCGCTCACAACTTAATCTTTTTCAAAAACTCTTTCCCAAAAAGAATACGAAAGTAGTCCTTGAGAATGATTTAACCGTTGAAATCTGTCCTGAATGTCAAATGCCTATACCAGCTCAAGATCTAATGGCGCATCATTTCACCTGTCCAAGCTGTAGCCATCACTTTAAACTCTCCGCTTACAATCGACTTCATCTACTTTTAGATGAAAACAGCTTTAAAGAAATCCACTCGAGATCTCATTCATTGGGCATCAATCATTTTCCAGAGTATGACCTAAAACTTAAAAGATATGAAAAAAGCAGTGGTCTTAAAGAAGCTGTTGTCTGTTGATTTGGAAAAATCGATTCAAAAAGAGTGGCCATTGCAGTCATGGATTCTAATTTCATGATGGGATCGATGGGTCAAGTAGTTGGGGAGAAAATCACTAAACTGATTGAACTTGCGACCAAAAAGGATCTTCCTTTATTTATCTTTACTGCATCTGGTGGTGCCCGTATGCAAGAAGGGATCTTATCCCTTTTCCAAATGGCAAAAACAGTTGCTGCACTCGAACGCTTCAATCTAAAAGGGGGCTTCTATTGTGTGCTTTTAACCCATCCAACCACAGGCGGTGTTTCTGCATCATTTGCCATGTTGGGGGATGTCATTTTGGCAGAACCCAAAGCGCTGATTGGTTTTGCAGGACGACGTGTCATTGAGAAAACCGTCAAAGAACAGTTGCCTGATGATTTTCAAAGCGCAGAGTTTCTACTCAAACAAGGCTTTGTTGATTCTATTGTGCATCGTAAACAACACAGAACAGTGCTTAGTCAACTCATTGACTTACACCATAAAGGAGTCCAATGAAAACAGCTTGGGATCGTGTCTTAGAAGCACGTAAAACCAATCGACCTAAAGCCATGGATATCCTGCCTTATCTTTTTGATGGTTTTATTGAAATTCATGGAGATCGACTTTATGCAGATGATCAAGCGCTTCTTGCAGGTCTAGCTTTCTTTGAAGGTCAAGCTGTAACCGTCTTGGCTCAATCTAAAGGACGGAATTTAGAAGAGAATCTTGAAAGAAATTTTGGGATGTTGAATCCTGAAGGTTACCGTAAAGCCATTCGGTTAGCCAAACAAGCCGAGAAATTTAATCGACCCATTATTACCATCATTGATACCGCTGGTGCATATCCTGGTAAAGGGGCTGAAGAAAGAGGCCAAGCTCAAGCCATTGCGCAAAGTCTACAAGTCTTCTCTTCCTTGAAAGTGCCTGTGATTGCTTTGGTTTTATCTGAGGGAGGATCCGGGGGTGCTTTAGCCCTAAGTGTTGCGGATAAACTCTACATGATGGAAAACGCCATTTATTCAATCCTTTCACCAGAAGGTTTTGCCTCCATTTTGTGGAAGGATGATACACGAGCAAAAGAAGCTGCAGATCTTATGGAATGTACAGCCTATGACTTAAGCCAAAAGCATTTATTGGATGGCATCATCACTGAACATGAAACAGGCTTTGATCAAAATATGGAATTTTCTTTGGTTCAGTTTAAACAACATCTTCGTGAAGACTTACTGGCGCTTAAGCGT
>CAZHIG010000019.1:7747-8847 GCA_964532705.1 uncultured Erysipelotrichaceae bacterium | reverse complement strand
TTCTTTGGTTCAGTTTAAACAACATCTTCGTGAAGACTTACTGGCGCTTAAGCGTTTAAGTTCTCAACAGTTGGTGAATAAACGTTATGAAAAACACAGGAAAGTGGGTAAGTCACTATGACCTTCAAAATCTTAGGCTATGGTTTAGCCCATCCAGAAAACAAAGTCACAAATCATGATTTATCTAAAGTCATCGATACCTCAGATGAATGGATTAGAGAAAGAACAGGCATTGAATCGCGTTACATTTCAACCCATGAAAATACCTCTGATTTAGCCATAAGGGCTGCACGTAATGCGATAGAAGATGCGAAGATTGATCCAAAAAGCATCGATGGAATCCTCGTCGCTACTTTTACCCCAGATGGTCAAATGCCCTCAACCGCTGGTCTTGTTCAAGCGGGTTTAGGGCTTAACGATCAAAGAATGATGGCCTTTGACATCAATGGCGCTTGTACTGGTTTTATCTTAACCCTACAAACCGCAGATGCCTTAATTGAAGCAGGTTTAGCAAAAACCATTCTAGTGATTGGGGCTGAAACCTTAAGCAAGATTTTGGATTACAGTGATCGAACAACCTGTGTCCTCTTTGGGGATGGGGCTGGCGCAATCATTATCCAAGCCAATCCTATGGCCAAAAAAGCGATCCATTATTCCAATTCTAGAGGGGATACAGAAAACAGTCTTGTCACCGACAAACTTCGATTAAATCCAAGTTTAAGCAATCAAGAACCTGTCTTAGGCTATCTTAGAATGAAAGGTCAAGCAGTCTTCAGATTTGCGGTGTTTGCGATGGAAGATGCGATCAAGAAAGTCTTAGAGGATGCAAAGTTAAGCATACAAGAAATTGATTGGATTGTGCCTCATCAAGCCAACCTAAGGATCTTAAGTCATGTGGCCAATAAGTTAGGCATTGAAGACTCTAAATTCTATGCGAACTTACAAGAATATGGAAACACATCTTCCGCATCGATTCCCATTGCTTTAGCCGAAATGAACCATAAGGGTTTACTTAAAGAAAATCAGAAAATCATCTTAGTAGGATTTGGCGCAGGCTTAGCCTGGGGTGCAAGTCTACTGGAACTCTAAAGGAGAATAAA
>CAZHIG010000019.1:6305-7737 GCA_964532705.1 uncultured Erysipelotrichaceae bacterium | reverse complement strand
TGTTAAATGAAAAACTAGGCATTCAATATCCCATCATCCAAGGGGCAATGGCCAACATTGCCACCGCTGAATTTGCAGCGACCGTTTCGAATCATGGTGCTCTAGGCATCATTGGAACAGGCGCGATGAATCCTGAACAGGTAAGAGCGGCCATTGAGAAATGTAGATCACTGACTGATCAACCTTTTGGTGTCAATGTGATGTTGATGAACCCTCACAGTGATGACATCTTTGAAGTAATTTATGAACTTAAACCCAAAGTAGTCACCACCGGAGCAGGCAATCCAGGTAAATACATGGCCAAACTCAAAGAACTGGGAATTATGATTATCCCCATTATTCCAACTGTGGCTTTAGCACGACGCATGGAACAAGTGGGTGCAGACATGGTCATTGCGGAAGGCACTGAAGCAGGTGGCCACGTAGGAGAACTGACCACCATGGCTTTGATTCCACAAGTGGTGGATGCCTTGAGTATTCCAGTCATTGCGGCGGGAGGCATTGCGGATGGCCGAGGTTTCAATGCTGCTTTAAGTTTAGGCGCCATTGGGGTTCAAGTGGGAACCATTCTACTGACTGCAGATGAATGTCCTGTTCATGAAAACTATCGTCAAGCAGTCATCGATGCGAAGGATACCGATACGGTTGTGACTGGACGCTCAGTCAGTGCCCCTGTGCGTATCAAAAAAAATCAAATGTCTACTAATTATTTAAAACTTGAAAAAGAAGGCGCTCAAAGAGAAGAGCTTGAAAAACTGACTTTAGGATCTTTACGTAGAGCAGTTTTTGATGGAGACATTGAAACTGGCTCTTTGATGATGGGTCAAATCGCTGGCCTCATTAAGAATAAACGAAGTTTAGCTCAAATTCTTTTAGACATGACAAATGATGCGAAAAAACAAGCAGTCATCCTTAATCAAAAACTGGAGGCTTTACGATGAAATCTTTCTCATTTAAAGGACACACATTAACTGTGCCCATCATTCAAGGAGGCATGGGGATTGGAGTCTCCTTAGGTAATTTAGCAGGTCATGTGATGAAAGAAGGTGGCTTAGGGGTGATCTCGGCGGCTCAACCTGGCTTTCGTAAGGAACACTTCAAACGTAACCCTGTAAAAGCCAATGTGGAAGCCCTGCATGAAGAAATTGCGAAAGCACGAGAGATTTCTCAAGGCAAAGGCGCTTTAGGCATCAATCTAATGGTGGCTGCTGAGTACTATGATCAATACGCCAAGGCCATCAATGAAATGGATATTGATGTGGTCATTTCAGGGGCAGGTTTGCCTTTAGAACTTCCTACTTTTATTACCAATCCTAAGATCGCTTTGGCCCCCATTGTTTCAAGCGCAAAAGCCGCGTCTCTTATTTGTAAGCGCTGGTTGTCTCGTCATAATCGCTTACCAGATTTCATTGTGATTGAAGGACCTTTAGCG
>CAZHIG010000019.1:0-6295 GCA_964532705.1 uncultured Erysipelotrichaceae bacterium | reverse complement strand
AAAAACAACACAAAAACTTGAAGATATTGTCAGTGATACCGTAACTGTCATTAAAGAATTGGGTCATAAAATTCCACTGATTGCGGCGGGGGGTGTCTTTACAGGGTTTGACATTGCAAAGTTTATCAAATTGGGTGCCAGTGGTGTCCAAATGGCAACCCGTTTCATTGCGACCCATGAATGTGATGCAGATGTAAAATTCAAAGAAGTCTTTATCAAAGGAAAAGAAGAAGACATTGATTTCGTAATCTCGCCTTCAGGTTACCCAGGTCGTGCTTTTGTAAATCCATTTGTCAAACAAATGCGTGAAGCTCGTATTCCTCCTATTCATTGTGTGAATTGTTTAAAACCTTGTCATCCACCCACCACACCTTATTGCATTACTGAAGCTTTGGTTGCTGCAGTGACTGGAGACACCGATCATGGATTGGTTTTTACCGGAGCGAACGGCCATCGTATTACTGAAATCATATCGGTCCATACCCTCATTTCTTCTCTCATGAGAGAACTTCAGGAATCATTCGCATGAAGCTAGCTTTACTCTTTGCGGGACAAGGGGCTCAAAAAGCAGGGATGGGTTATGACTTCTATCAAAATGATCTAGGGTCTAAAAAGATCTATGATTCCATCAAAATGGACTTTGATTTAAAAGAAATGTGTTTTACAGATATAGAAAACGAGCTGAATCAAACCGAGTATACCCAAGCTTGTGTCTTAGCCACTTCACTTGCCATTGCTGAAAGCTTTAAAGGTTTAAACATCCCTGTAAGTGCAGTTGGCGGCCTAAGTTTAGGAGAATATTCTGCCTTGTGTTTTGCGCAAGCCTTATCCCTTGAAGAAAGCCTAGATTTGGTACGAAAAAGAGGCATTTTGATGGCTCATGCACTTCCTGTGGGGACCAGTTCTATGACAGCTGTTTTGAATGCAGAGCTCAAAGATATTGAGTCCATTTTATCTTTAAATGAAGTTAAGTCTATAGGTTTGGTCCAAATTGCCAACTACAATTCCCCTAAACAAGTTGTACTTAGTGGTGAGTGGGATGCCTTAAAGGAAGTAGAAAAAATTCTGAATGAACGTTCAATCGGACGTGTGATTCCATTAAAAGTATCTGGTGCTTTTCATTCGAATTTACTCAAGGATGCTTCATTACATTTATCTAGCTTGTTGAAAAACATTCACTTTAAAACCCCAAAACTGGATGTTTACTATAACTTCAGCGGACAAAAAGAGACATTCAATCCCGATTTATTGGTTAAACAAATCTACTCCTCGGTGCGTTTTACAAACATGATTGAAGCCATGATTGATGATGGTATAGATACTTTTGTTGAAATTGGACCAGGTAAAACACTGAGTGCTTTTGTTAAACAAATCAATCCCAATGTAAATGTATATTCTTTAGAGCGCTATGAACAACTTGAAGCGCTGAAAGGACTCATTCAATGAAAACCGTACTCATAACGGGTGCCTCAAGTGGCATCGGAAAAGCACTCTCTTTGTGTTTTGCACAAGCGGGTTACAACATCATCATCAATTACAGTCAATCAAAAGATGCAGCGCTCATGGTAGAGAAAGAATGTCAAAGCTTTGGAGCACAAACCTTGGTGATTGGCTGTGATATTAAAAAAAATGACGAAGTCAATGCAATGGTCACTCAAGGCTTAGAACACTTTGGAGGCATCGATGTACTCATTAATAATTCAGGCATTACAAGAGATGGTTTACTCATGCGCATGAAAGAAGAAGACTTTGATGTGGTCATAGATACCAATTTAAAGGGTACCTTTAATGTGACACAAGCTGTCAGCAAAGTCATGATGAAAGCAAGATCAGGTAAAATCATCAACATGTCTTCGGTGATTGGTTTGATGGGCAATGCAGGTCAAAGCAATTATGCGGCTTCTAAAGCAGGCATTATTGGCTTTACAAAGTCCTTAGCGAAGGAGCTTGCCTCTCGTAACATCACGGTCAATGCCATTGCGCCTGGCTTTATTGAAACAAAAATGACAGAAGTGTTAAGTGATGAACTTAAACAAAATATCTTAAAAGAAATTCCATTGGCTCGTTTTGGTCAAGCAGAAGATGTGGCAGAAACTGCGCTCTTCTTAGCTTCAGATAAAGCTAACTATATCACAGGACAAGTCATCCAAGTGGATGGCGGGATGGTAATGTAAGATGACAAAAAGACGCGTAGTAATCACAGGTTTAGGTACAGTGAGTCCCATTGGCAATACGGTCAGTGAACTCTGGGAGTCCATTCAAAATGGTAAGTGTGGCATTGACTTCATCACAGCCTTTGATACCACTGAACACAAAGCTAAACTGGCTGCTGAAGTTAAAAATCTTGATACTGAACAATACTTTACCTTAAGAGAAACCAAAAACAATGATCGCTTTACCTTATTCGCAAGAATTGCAGCCAAGCAAGCCATTGAAGATGCTCAACTGGATTTAAGTACGATTGATCATAGACGTTTTGGGGTCATTCTAGGCTCAGGTATTGGTGGACTTCAATCCTTAGAAAATGCGAAAGAAAGTTTGATTGAAAGAGGACCTACACGGATTTCTCCCTTCTTCATTCCCATGACTCTAATCAATCTTGCAGCAGGTGAAGTTGCGATTGATCAAGGCGCACAAGGCCAATGTTACTCAGTGGTCACTGCTTGTGCTGCAGGTACCAATGCAATTGGAGAAGCCTTTCATAAGATTCGAGATGGATATCAAGACATCATCATCAGTGGTGGATCTGAAGCCGCCATTACGCCTGTTGGTATCGCTGGTTTCTCCGTGATGAGAGCCTTGCATACAGGTGAAGATCCACAGCGTGCATCAATTCCCTTTGATGCTGATCGCTCAGGTTTTGTCATGGGTGAAGGGGCTGGTATCCTCATTCTTGAAAGTTTAGAACATGCGCAAAATAGAGGTGCAAAAATCTATGCAGAACTTGTAGGGTATGGCAGCACATGCGATGCCAATCACATCACCGCACCCTTAGAAGATGGATCTATGGGTGCCTATGCGATGACATTGGCACTCGAAGATGCCTGCTTATATCCGAGCGATATTAACTACATTAATGCCCATGGAACCTCTACACCTCTTAACGATAAGACTGAAACCTTAGCGGTTAAGACTGCTTTTAAAGAAGCCATTCAAAACATTCCTATGTCTTCAACAAAATCCAACACGGGACACTTGCTTGGAGCATCAGGAGCGGTGGAAGCCATCATTTGTACGCTAGCCTTAGAGAATCGTTTTGTGCCCCCCACCATAAACTATAAAAATCCTGATCCTCTCTGTGATTTAGACATCGTAGCTAACGTAGGAAGATCCGTCAATTTAACTTATGTCATGAGCAATTCCTTAGGCTTTGGAGGGCACAATGCTTCCATCATCCTTAAGAAATGGAGCCAATAAATGATCTATAACTCTAATCAAATCCAAGCCATCATCCCGCATCGTTACCCTTTTCTTTTAGTCGATCAAATTATTGAAATGGGAGATGAAGAGATTGTTGGGATAAAAGCCATCACGGCCAATGAAATGGTGTTTATGGGACATTTTCCAGATCATCACATTTTCCCGGGGGTTCTTATCTTAGAAGCACTCGCACAAACAGGCGCTGTTCTCCTTTTATCTAAAGACGAATTTAAGGGTAAGATTGCCTATTTCGCAGGTTTAGATAATGTCCGTTTTAAAAAGCCAGTTTACCCAGGAAATACTTTACGTTTGGTTTTAAAACTCACTAAACTTAGAGGTTCTGTTGGATTTGCGAGTGGTCAAGCGTTTGTCGGTGATGAGCTTGCGGCATCTGCTGACCTCATCTTTAAGGTAGGTTCATGAATTTTATACAATGGACTCAGCTTGCCCATACCTTATGGAGAGCCAATAGGCGTTCAAAGAATGCGGAAACTTTAAGTTTTAATAAACGCTATGAGATCTTACATCAACTTTGTGTAGATTTTACACAAGAAGCAAAGATGAAGCTGAATGTGACAGGTCTAGAAAACATCCCTAATGATGAAGCTGTGTATTATGTTTCGAATCACCAAGGGACACTTGACCCAATCTTGTTGATTGCGGCTAATCCAAATCCGATGACCTTTATCTCAAAAGCAGAGAATTTAAAGTTACCGGTCATCTCAAAATGGGGAAAACTCATCGAATTTGTAACTTTTGATCGAGACAGTTTTGAAGAAAATGTAGCGATGTTAAGACAAAGTTCTCGATTACTAAAACAAGGTAAATCTGTACTGGTATTTCCAGAAGGTACTCGTTCTAAACAACAAGACTTGCTTCCCTTTAAAGCTGGGGCACTTCATCCTGCTTACCTCTCAAAAGTTAACATCATCTGTGTCACACAGAATTATGGATATCAGTGTGATGGATTCAAGAACATTCAAAACACCATCGAAATTCACTTTCATCCTCCTCTAAATCATCAAGACTATTCAAAAAGATCCCATGAAGAAGTGATAAGTGAATGTGTAAATCTTATTCAAAGCAAACTAAAAGCGTAATTACTTACGCTTTTTGACTGCCTTTAACCATAATTTGTTTAAAGAATTCAATGCCTTTTTCAAAATCATCGATTTTAATGCGTTCATCATCCGCATGTACCGTATGAAGATCTTCAGCCATGCCTGCAAAGGGACAAATGCGATAAACCGCTTCAGAATGTTCATGATAGACGCGTGAGTCGGTCGCCGCAATCATAAGATAAGGCGCAACCACTTTAAATTGAGGATAGTAAGATTGTATGGTTTCTTGAAGGATTCTAAATACGCGATGATCAGAGGGTGATACTGAAGTAGGATTGGTTGCGATTTCTTGTTTCACTTCAATCTTTGGACCTACCAAATCTTGAATTCTTTGTAGGGTTTTCTCAACAGTATCCCCTGGCACCAATCGACAATTGATGTTGATTTGAGCTTCTTGCGCTAAAACATTAGGAGCCTTTGAACCTTGAGCCATGGTGACTACCGATGTGGTTCTTACAATGGCTGCTGTCATCGGATTTTTAATGAGGGCTTTAAGCAATAAAGGTTTAAACAGTCTACGATGTTTAAAGATAAATCTTAAAGGTTGTTTCATGTGGGGATAAAGATGTTCAAACATTTGATCCGTTGCTGGATTGATGTCTGCTAAGAACTTATTATCTTCAATTTTCATCCCCGCTTCAAAAATGTCATAAAGTGCAGAGTGCTCTGGAGGCATTGATGCATGTCCACCCTCTGCTCTCGCTTTTAAGGATACATCGAGATAGCCTTTCTCTCCTAAACCAATAAGAGCAATTTGACCCTCAATGCCTAAGGCTTTACCTTGCATAAAGGCTCCACCTTCATCCAAGACTGCATGAAACTTAATGCCTTTTGCCTCTAGATGTTTCATACAGGCATACGCACCTGAATCATTGATGCTAGAACCTGTTTCTTCGTTATGTCCTAATAGAATATAGACATCTCGCTCAAATGCAATGCCTTGAGCAAGCAATGACTCCATGGCTTCCATCATCGCAACCAAGTGACCTTTCATATCTAGGGTTCCACGACCATAGATATAATTGTCTTTAATTTCTGCTCCAAAAGGTTTGCTGGTCCAATGCTCAGACACAGGAACGACATCATAATGGGCCATAAACGCAATCGGTTTTTCTTGACTGCTTCCTTTAATCTTATAGATTTGAGAATAGTTTAAAATACTGGTGTGTTCTGCTTTTTGGTGGATGTTTGGATAAGCTTCTTTTAGAAAAGCTAAGAACTTATCATATTCCTTAAAATCAATCAAATTTCGATCAGAATAACTGATGGTTTGACAACGAATGGCTTCTTGTAAATGCTCAATACTTTTACTCATGCTTTAATCCAACCTTTCTTAAACATAAAACGGGCAGCCAAAATAGAGATGAGTGAAGCCACTGGAACCAAAGCGGGTTGAACACTCGCATCTTTAATTACAAAGCTAAACAACAGCAGCATGACAATCATCGGTACAATGGTCAGTTTGTAGTAGCGAACAATAAATACAAAACCAATGGCTCCAAAAATCGCTGGTACTAGATAATCTGTAACAGGACCTAATACTACTTTGATGCTATCTAAATAAGGTAATAATATAATGACTCCAATTGCAATCATAAGGGTTGTAACAATTGAACTGCTTGCAACGGCAATGGTTGAAATAATCTCAGCTTCATCACTACCATTTTCAAGCTTAGCTTGTTTAATGGCAGCTAAAGTAACTGGTAATTTGAGGTTAGAAATGTTTCCTGTCACATTGGCAATATACGTTGCCG
>CAZHIG010000018.1:10596-11937 GCA_964532705.1 uncultured Erysipelotrichaceae bacterium | reverse complement strand
GGCGCACTCTTTCTATCTGCAACTTTGACCTCGATTTCAGCCATCAGTTCTGAAGGCATGGATATTCTTTTCACCTCATTAGCGATTGGACTATTGGTGGCCATTATTTTAGGTGCACTCCTATCTTCTGTCTTTATTCGTCCACTTAAAAAAGCCACCGAAAGTATTGAATCTTTAGTCATGGGTGATTACAGTGTCAAGATTATGAATCACTCACAAGATGAAATCGGTAAACTTAGTTCTAATATCAACCAATTGGCATTAGAACTACAGCGCGCAAAAAGCCTACAAGAAAACCTAGACCAACTTAGAAACAATTTTATTGGGGATATATCACATGAACTTAGAACCCCAGTCACCATCATTCGTGGTTACGCAGAAGGGATGATGGATGAAGTGTATCAAGCTCAAGAAGTTTTACCTCACATCGTAAAGGAAACCAAAGACATGCAAAGACTGATTAATGATTTGCTTGAACTCTCTAAACTTGAAGATCCAGATTTTAAACTAGAAAAACATCCGTTTGAATGGCATGAACTGATGAATGAAGTGGTTCATGCGTCCAGTCAACTGATTAAAGACAAAGACCAAAAGATTGTCTTTACGCAAGATGAAGGCCTCTTCTTTGGCATTGGGGATAGCCAACGCTTAAAACAAATGTTTCTCGCCATCATCCACAATGCTTCAAAGTTCTCTCCCAATCACGCCATTATTTCAATGGCTTTAGGCCAACGAAAAGATAAAATCGTAGTCTCGATTAAAGATGAAGGCCAAGGCATGGATGAAGAAAAACTCAAGCATCTCTTTGTGCGTTATAAGAGCGAAAAACAAAACAATCCCAACGGGAATGGCATTGGTTTACTGATTGTTGAAAAGATTGCCCAAAAACATGAGATTCACCTTGAAGTACAATCCAAACTCAATGAAGGCACTCAATTTATCTTTGAGGCCAAACGGGTTGATCATGCCTAAAGTCTTTGTCTATGGAACCCTTCTTTCCACAAACTTAAGAGCGCATGTCTTAAAGACATCCCGTTTTCTGTGTGATGATGAACTTAAAGGCTATGCCATGTATCATCTAGGACACTACCCTGGCATTCAAGAGGATCCATCTGAGAAAATCAAAGGTGAACTCTATGAAATTACAGATGAGATCTTAAAAGAATTGGATCGGATAGAAGGCGAAGGTTTCTTATATCAAAGAGTCACAGTAGCTCTACAATCCTCTCATCAAGCCTATGTGTACGTCTATTTAAAAGAAGTGAATCCTGAATATAAAATACCTTATGAGCGACAACCCTATCATCAAGCCAAAGAAGCTTTGTGTTAGTTTTCTAAGCT
>CAZHIG010000018.1:0-10496 GCA_964532705.1 uncultured Erysipelotrichaceae bacterium | reverse complement strand
AAGGAGTCAAACCATGACAAAGTCTTATCAGAGTCTAAAAAGTAAAGTTTTGAAAGATAAGAATATTAAACTTGAATATGATGCATTAGAGGCAGAATATCAAGTGATCCAAGCTTTAGTAAAGCTTAGGTTAAGTCTTCACTTAACCCAAGATGAACTGTCAAAAAGAATTGGGATACCCAAAACCAACATCTCTAGATTTGAGAACGGCAAACACTCTCCATCTCTTGAAACCCTTGTGCGTTTTGCGGCAGGCTTAAACAAGAAAATCGAAATTAAACTGATCGACATATAAAAAGGTGCATTTCATTGTGAATGCACCTTTTAAATGATTGCTTATTCGAAAGTCCTTACGTAGGATGCCATGCGTTCTACCGTTTGATAATCATCATGTCTAAAGAAGAGGGATTCGACTTGATCTAAGGCTTGAATGGCTTCCATGTCATGAGCACTTAAGGTAAAATCAAAGACCTCAAAGTTTTGTTTCATGCGATCTTTAGAGACCGTTTTAGGAATAACGGAGATGCCTCTTTGAATCAGATAACGTAGAGTCACTTGCGCAGATGATTTTTGATATTTTTGGCCAATTGAGACCAAGGTTTCATTGGTAAATAAATTGTTTTTACCTTCCGCAAAAGGAGCCCAAGCTTGAATTTGAACGCCGTAGTTTTTCATGACTTCATGTGCTTTAAGTTGTTGGGTAAAGGGATGACATTCCACTTGGTTTACCATGGGAATTACTTTGTTAAACTTAATTAAATCCACCATCCGATCTGAATAGAAATTTGAAATCCCAATACTTCTAAGTTTACCCTCTTTATAGAGTTCTTCTAAGGCACGATAACTGCCATAGACATCATTAAAGGGTTGATGAAGCAAGACCAAATCAAGATAATCCAGTTGGAGTCTTTCTAAAGACTTTAAAACAGATTCTTTTGTTTTCTCATAGCCATATTCAGAAATCCAGACTTTGGTTGTGATGAAGAGTTCTTCACGTTTTACACCGGACTTCTTGATCGCATTGCCAACTGCTTTTTCGTTGCCATAACTTTGCGCAGTATCGATAAGTCGATAACCCACATCAATCGCATCCAAAACACAACGTTCACATTCTTCTAAATCCTTGATTTGAAAGACACCATAGCCTAAAGCGGGAAGTTCTATGCCATTATTGAGTTTAAAATACTCCATCGTATTCTCCTTTTACTGTATAGTAGTACTATAAAACCTTGTAGTAACTACAGGTCAAGCACTTTGTGAGGAAAATCAATGTATACCATGAAAGATGTCTGTGAAAAAGTTAATCTACCCTATGAAACACTTCGATATTACTGTAATGAAGGTTTAATTCCAAATGTTAAAAGAGATCAAAACAACTATCGTCTCTTTGACGACAAAGATGTGAAATGGATCGAAGGCTTACAACGTCTTAAACAATGTGGACTCAGCATTAAAGAACTTAAACAATATTTAGCGTATGCCTTGATGGGTCCAAGTTCCATTGACGAGAGATCGAAGTTGTTAGATGAGAAAAGAAAAGCCTTGATTCTTCAAAAGAACTTAATCGATCAAAGCATTGCTTATATTGATGAAAAACAAGCATTCTATGCGAATGTGTTAAGTGGAAAGATTAAATACACATCCAATTTAATTAAGGATATACACTCATGATTCAGCTAAACCACACAAACTTTTATCTAAGAACACTGACTAAAGATGATGCGGAACTCTTACTGCAATATGAGCTAAAAAATCGTCGTGCTTTTGAGCCAACCAGTTCGACTCGATCAGAACAGTTCTATTCTTTAGATACGCAAACACGGATTGCACAGCGTTCAGAAACTGCACTCATTACCCAGGAAATGGTACGTTTTCTTCTGTTTACCCATGACCATCATATGATGGGTACTCTGTCATTAAACGACATCTTATGGAGCCCTAATCTAAGATCGTGTTTCTTGGGTTACTCTACAGACATTGACTATCAAGGTAAAGGCATTACCACTCAAGCAGTGTCTTTAGTCATTGATTATGCCTTTAATAGCTTAGGCTTACATCGTATTGAAGCTGGTGTCATGCCTATGAATATCGCTTCTCAAAGAGTCTTAGAAAAGAATGGATTTATCAAAGAAGGTTTGTGTCAAAAAAACGTCCACATCAATGGACGCTGGGAAGATCATTACTTATATGGCTTGATCAATCCAAAGGAATCGCTTGGACAATAATTCGACCATTCTCTAAAGAGTATTCACAAGAAACTAAACTGATGACTTGAGTAGCTTGTGAAACATCAATCCCTAAATCAATTTGAGATTGAGACTGATAATACAGAATCCATTCATGAATGGATTCTGGAGTGGCGGGAATTTCTAAGGTCGTCACATCCGCATCCACGATATACACCGAAAAGACTTGGTATTGATAAGTCTTTTCTTTTGTCTCAAGGGTAATGATGGGATGTGCTTTCGCAAAGTCACTATTCGTGTATTTGTTTAAATAACCAAACATCGCATTGTAGTGTGCAGAATGTCCATAGATGGCAATGTGTGGATCACTAAGATCACTAAGATTTCGATAATCCATAAAAATGGCGCCCAATTCATGGGGATCTTGATAGAAGTTATGGGTCAAATAATAGGCATTGTCTTGTCCCAAAACGACCGGATATGAGATGGGCGTATCCTCGATTTCAATCCAGCCAATGTAGTCTTCATTGATGGCATAGAAGGCTGTACTCACATCTAGATTTGTAGACTCAATGGCAGCTGTCTTAGTTTCCGATCGAATCACTTCCAAATTCTTTTGCGTTTGCGCAACTTCATAACTAAGGTAAAAGTCTTGAATCAAACTTAAACTACCTAAAACAATCAGGCCAATCGCTACAGCTCTAAGAATGTAGCGAAGAGGATATTTTCTAAGATTCATGAGTAGGTTTAGCCACATAAAAACAGTATAAACGATAGAGTTGAATTAGAAAAATGAATGACTTATAAAAGTGAAATGTTCATGAGAATTGGGTAAATCACACATTTCATTAAGAAGTCCTATGCTAGAATGCCCTAACCTTAGGAGGACTCTCTATGAACACAAATGTTGTGCACAACTATTGTGTGATTGGCGCCGGACATGGTGGACAAGCCCTTGCTGCTTACTTAAAGCATTTAGGAAATCCAACCACCTTATACAATCGAACAAAAACCGTTGTAGATCAAATCAACGCTTTTGGTGGCATCCAATTACATGGCATGATTGAAGGCATGGTTAAAGATATTCATGCGACTCATAAAATCGAAGAAGCTTTAAATCAAGCAGAAATCATTATGATTTGTATTCCTGCTCATGCACATCAAGAGATTGCTCAACAAATGGCACCTTATCTAAAAGCTCACCATAAGATTGTGATTAATCCTGGTCGTACGCTAGGGGCTTATCTTTTTCATCAGTACCTAAAAGAAGTGGGCTTTGATTTAGACATCATCATCTCGGAAGCCGATACATTTGTTTTGACTTCTCGTAAAATCAGACCCGGGGTCTCTCAGATATTTTCAAGAAAGAAAAAACTTCATGTGGCCTGTTTAAATCCAAAGCATAAAGATATACTCTATGAAGCTTTAAAGCAAAGCTTCTCTATGATTATGATGGAAGACTCAATTCTATATACTTCACTCTCCAACATCGGCATGTTGTTTCATCCCTTCCCTGCACTCATGAATTTAACGCGCATCGAAACTGAAGAAAATTATCGCCATTATAAAGATGGCATTACCCCTTTAGTCGCGAATTTCATCGAGAAATTGGATGAAGAACGTTTAGCTTTAGCCAATGCTTTTGGAGTGAAAATGCCAAATGCGAAGGAATGGCTTGAAGAAGTATATGGATCACAAGGTAACAGTCTTTACTTAGCCTTACAGAATACCCATCAATATGATGAAATTGGGGCACCCACAGAAATCACCACACGCTATATCTTTGAAGACATTCCAACAGGCATCGTTCCTTTCTTAGAACTGGCTAAACTTGCGGGGACACCACATCATTACCTGCAATTGGTACTCGATTTAGCCAATACCTTGTATGGGATTAAGTTTGAAATGATTGGTCGCTCAGATGTCTCACGCTTTTATGAGGAGTATTTCCCAAAATGAGACGTTATGCCTTTTTAAAGCCACTCAGTGATGCGCATACTTTAGGGATTAATGCGATCCAGAGTGCGTTACAATCATCTAATCAAACGCTCTTTGTTTTAGATCAAACATTGGCTCAAACCAATGAAAAAGGAATGTTGATGCATAAAGAAGCTTTGTTTAAAGCACTGATTGATTTAAAGATCAGTCATTTTGGATTTTCGTATCGACTCGACGAGAAAAATGCCTTAAATTTAGTCGATGACTTCGAACAATCAAGACAAGAACATTCTGAACTCAGGACCCTTAAACTCTATTTTGCAGGCTTACCTAAATCGTGTGAAAGCATCAGTAAGAAATATCCGAGCATCACCAGTTTTAAAGGATCAGAAGTTCTGATGGATGTTTTAAGAGCACTCGAAGTTGAAGAAGAAAAGATTCCACAGAGCTATCTAAAAGGATCGCTATATGACGAACACTTAATGAAGCTTGCGAAAGATTTTATGGAATCTAAGACTGAGTTTATTTATCCCGCAAAAGTACTGTACCCAGAATTTGGTACCCATCAAGACCGCTTATACTTACGTCTAAGAGCCCAACAAAGCATCAGCGATTTACCGCTCACAAGAGTCCATGTTGGACCCTATGATTTAGACAAAGAAAAAGCGTTAAGTCTCTATGAAGAATGGGTCAAAACATTGGCTAAAACGCACAAATTAGACATCCTTTCGATTGGTTCTTCACAGCTCACACAATCGCATTTTAATGAAGATTGGACAGGTTTAGCCAATGGCGGAGGCATCCCCATTCAAACTGAACAAGACTACATAAGGATCTATAAAGCGTCACGTCCACTGTTGGTTAGAACTTACAGTGGCACAAAGAAAGTAGATGAACTAGCGCCCATTCATGAGCGCAGTATCAACATTGCGTGGCACGCCTTATCCTTATGGTGGTTTAATCAACTGGATGGTAGAGGTCCAAATAATGTGCTTGAAAATCTAGAAGAACATATCAGAACCCTAAGATACATCGCACAGACCCATAAACCCTTTGAAGCCAATACCCCTCATCATTTTTCCTTTAGAGGAGCGGATGATGTGACCTACATTTTATCGGCAGTCCTCGCAGCTCGATTAGCCAAAAAAGAAGGCATCGAAGAATATGTACTCCAAGTGATGTTGAATACACCTCGATATACTTGGGGGATTGTCGACATCGCAAAAGTTAGAGCCATCTTAACCCTTATTGAAGATCTCAAAGAAGAACGCTTTAAAGTTTACCTACAACCAAGAGCAGGCTTAGATTTCTTTGCGCCTGATTTAGAGAAGGCAAAAATTCAACTCTCCATGGTAAGTATGCTGATGGATGATCTCGAACCCAACAATCCAGTGAGTCCTCCAATCGTACACGTTGTTTCATATTCAGAAGCCATGTATTTAGCAAACCCACATATCATTAACGAAAGTTTAGATATCACCTTGGCTTCGATTGACCATTATCGAAGACTCAAAGCTCAAGGAAATACTTTACTAAAATCTGTTGAAGATCAAATTGAAGCTAAAAAGACATACTTTGTTCAAGAAACTCAAATCTTACTGAAGGCCATTGAAGAAAACATGCCTGATTATTTAAGTGCACAAGGTCTTTATTCAATTTTTACGCAAGGCTATCTATCAACCCCAAGTTTATGGAACTCAAGTCAAACTTATCCCAATCCAACACATTTTAAATCAAGTTTTTTTGAAGGATCGACGATTTTAATCGATGATGCGGGAAAACATATTGATGCTAAGACTAAAGTTGCTTGGATTTTAAACCCAACAAAAGACGAATAAGTAGAATTCCACATAGTAATCCTAAAGCATCTATCCCCATATCGATCATGGAGGGAACACGATTAGGTACAAAAGCTTGAATGCCTTCATCAAGGATTGGAATGAAAAATCCAAGGTAAAGAAACTTTGGGTTTTTAAGTTCTTTAGCGGTAAAAACCAAACTTAGGCCAAAGACAAAGTACTCAGTAAAGTGAGCCACTTTACGCACATAAAAGGCTAAGGGATAACCCGTTGTAGGTAGATTTAAATATTCAAAAAGGGCAATCACCATCTTCACCACAAAGCCACTTTGTAGATCAGATTCAGATCCTGCTTGAAGTGAAAAAGAGAAAATAATCCATAAAATAATCAAGCTCAAAATCGAAGAGCGATACGCCTTAAGTGTGCGATACATAATGCTATAATTGTAACAGAAAGCTTGAGGTTACCTGTGAGAAAGCATCTCTTTGATTTTAGTATGGTTGTATTCGGAAATTTCTTTCTAGCCCTAGGCGTTCACGTCTTTATTTTGCCTTATGAAATATTGACGGGAGGGGTAGCGGGAATTGCCATTGCGATTTCTAAACTGACCCTCATTGACTCAAATTTACTCATCATTGTCTTGGTTGTGGGCTTGTTTATTCTAGGATCACTCTTTCTAGGTCGTAAGTTTACACTTCATACCGCATTAAGTACCTTTCTTTATCCCTTCTTTTTAGCTGTATTGACCCGTTTTGATTTAAGTGTTCAAACCGAACCCTTACTCGCATCTCTTTACGGAGGGGCCATTGCAGGGATCGGCATTGGTTTGGTGTTTAGAGTGGGGGCATCAACAGGAGGGATGGATGTTCCACCGTTGATCATTCATAAATTTACCCACATAGAAGTTTCTAAATTGGTTTTAATAACCGATTTAATTACAGTCTTCTTAGGTTGGTATGTCTTCAACATTGAAGCTGTACTCATCGGTTTTATTT
Organism: uncultured Erysipelotrichaceae bacterium; assembly: GCA_964532705.1. GTDB lineage: Bacteria > Bacillota_I > Bacilli_A > Erysipelotrichales > Erysipelotrichaceae > UBA2212. Next base: position 3,578 of record CAZHIG010000018.1, on the reverse strand, counting down.
CAGTGTATGCGACTGCGTTTGCGATTGATAAAGTCATGGTTTTTGGAGACTTAGAAGCGATGAGTGTCATGATCATCTCCAATCACTATGAAGCCATCATTCAAGGGATTCATGATGATCTTGATCGAGGTTCCACCATTCTAAAGGGTGAAGGGGGCTATTCGCATGCTGAAAGACCTGTAATATTATCAGTCATTTATAAACGCCAATATCCAGATCTTGTTAAACTCTGTACGTCGATTGATCCGCATGCCTTCATCATCGTTTCCAATGTGAATGAAGTTAAAGGCAATGGCTTCTCGTTTGATTATAAAGTTTAGGCATTCGTTTGGAAAAATGGCAAAATGGTCAATGATTCGTTTGGAAAAATGGCAGAAAATATTTAAAAACAAAAAAATCGTTAGTGTTTAAAGGCTTTTTTGAGTGTGTAACGATTATGGATTAAATCACTTCTCACAATTGGTAAAAGTAGGGATGTTATAATGGTTAAGAAATTGGGGTCACTGCTTTGATTAAACTATCTAAGGTATCAAAAACCTATAAAAACGGAGTCAATGCGCTTTATGACATCGATCTTTTCATCGATGCTTCTGAGTTTGTCTACATCATTGGTCCAACCGGTTCAGGAAAGAGCACGTTAATTCGTCTTTTAGATGGGGAAGAAAAACCCACGAAAGGAAAAGTTGAAGTTGCTGGGATCGATGTGGGTGCGCTTAGACATGCACGTGTTCCTTACTATCGAAGACACATTGGGGTTGTCTTTCAAGATTTTAAACTCTTAGAGAAGAAGACGGTATTTGAAAATGTGATGTATGCCTTAGAGATTACCCACATGCCAACCTTAGAAGCTCGTAAACGGGTCAGAGAAGTTTTGCAATTGGTGGATTTATCGGATAAAGCCAATCACTATCCTAAAGAGCTGTCAGGGGGTCAACAACAACGTACGGTTATTGCCCGTGCCATTGCGAATAAACCTAAGATTTTAATTGCGGATGAACCCACCGGTAACTTAGATCCTCAAAAATCGGGCGAAATCATTAAACTTTTAGAGAAGATTAATCAAGAAGAAAGAACCACCATTTTAATGGTGACCCACGACAATGAAATCGTTAATCGTTATCGTAAACGGACGATTGCCTTAGACAGTGGACACGTTCGAAAAGATACGCTTGAAGGGGGCTATGATCACCATGTGGAGTAGAATCACACGTCCCATCAAAGAAGCTTTTTATGGGTTTATACGACACTTCTCGATGAGCTTTTCTTCAATGGTTGCGGTGACCGTCACCTTACTGCTCATCAGTTTGTTTTTGATTTTGAGTGTTAACGTTCAAGAGATTACCCAATCCGTTGAAGATAAGATTCAAATTCATGTCCAACTTGAAGACAGTGTTTTAGATGCTTCAGCGATCAGTACTCAAATTAAAGCTTTAGCCAATGTGGTAGAAGTGAGTTATTCTTCTAAAGATACAGAACTGGATGCCTTTATCGCTTCGTATGGGGAAGATGGGGTCATCTTTGAAATGTATCGAGGTGAGAATAATCCTTTGAAGAATGCGTTGATTGTTGAACTTTCTGACAACACCAACATCAATGCCACCACCCAAAGCATTGCCAAAATGGACGGCGTATTAAAAGCCAATTATGGTGGAGATTCAACCCTTAAGTTGGTTGATCTCTTAAGCAATGTTCAAGAAGGGGGTTTGGTACTTGTCTTGGTTTTAGGACTCCTAGCGTTAATCTTGATTGTAAATACCATAAAGATTACCATTCAAGCCAGATCAGTAGAAATTCAAATCATGCGTACCATTGGAGCTTCTAATCTCTTCATACAAATGCCCTTTGTGCTTGAAGGGGTATTCATTGGTTTATTTGGATCGCTTGTTCCAATCATTGTGACCATTTGGGGTTATGCCTATGCTTACAATGCTTTAGGAGGCATCCTCTTTACGGAACTCTTTCCACTAAGAGACATCTATCCCTTTGTTTTACAATTGAGTTACTTATTAATGTTATTGGGGATTATCTTAGGTTTAGTGGGATCCTACATCTCTGTCTCAAGATATCTTAGAGGTGTACGATGAAAAAAATCAGTCTAATCCTCTTAAGTCTTTTAATGCTTTTAACCTTACCGGTCTCTGCCACAACGGCAGACTTTAAAGCCAATGAGAGCTATTACTCTAATTTATGTGCCTCCCCTGATGCCATCAACAATAAAGCCACCTGTAGTGCCTATCAAAGCTATGTGAATCAAAAAGCACTCAGTGCTGCTTCAGAACTTGAAGCCCTTAGACAAGATCTAAAAGACATTAAAAACAACATCTTAAAATACGCTAAAGAGGTGACTGCGTATGAAGAAAAGATCGAAGCCATCAGCAATGACATCAAGAATATTGAAGCTTCCATTCAAGAAAGCGAATCCACCATCGCCTTACTCGAACAACAAATTGCCGATCGAGAAGCACGCATTGCTGAAATTGATGCCTTTATTCAAGAGCGAATGGTTTCGATGCAATCCTTTATTGCATTGAATTCTTATATTGATTTTATTGTAGGTGCGACTGATTTTGTTGATTTGGTTCGAAGAATTGAAGGCATCAATGAAATTACGAAAGCCGATAAAGCCAACATCGATGCTTTAAGTTTAGAAGTGGCTGCTTTTAATGCGGATAAGGAAGAACTACAAAGACAAGTACTAATCTTAGAAGAAAACAAAGCCAACTTAGAAAAGAATAAAGCCACTCAACTTGGACTGATGGAAGCCGTTGAAGCCATCTTGCTTGAGTATCGTACACAAGAAGCTGAACTTATGGCCAAAGAAGAATACATGGCCGCCAACTTAAGTGTCATCCAAGACCAACTTAAATCCATCGCCACAGCACTTAAAAACATCATTCCTTCTGCGGGTTGGATTTATCCCATTGATGGAAGATTTAAAGTTACGGCAGGGGCTTGGTCATATCCCAATGGGGGCACCCATTTAGGAATCGATTTAGGGGCACCGATTGGAACCCCTTTGGTTGCGATTGGAAATGGTGTTGTGGTGTATTCATCTAATGCCTGCCCAACCGATGGTTACTATGGAAATCCTTGTGGTTACCCAGGGATTAATCGCGGAGGTAATCAGGTTTACTTAATGGTTTCTGTCAACAATGCGACCTATGGGATCATCTATATGCATCTTGAAAAGGATTCTCCCATTTCCAGTGGTACTGTTGTGAATCAAGGACAAGTCATAGGTCGGGTAGGCGATTCTGGATCTTCAACTGGTCCTCACTTACACATTGAAGTTCATTATCTTGGCACAAATTCTGTGTCTTACTATGCAACCAATTGGAATGGTGATCTCTCATTTGGATCTAAATGGGGCAATACCGGTCTTAATTATCGTTGTGAACTCAATGGCAATAATGCACCCTGTCGGCTTAATCCCTTAAAAGTCTTTAATGTGAATGTCTTCTCTTGGTATGAAGGATAAAAAATATGAGTGAAAAGAAAAAAATACGCATCCCCTTAACCCGATATGAATGGCCTGATGAGCGCTTAGCGCGCATGGCTAAACGCAAAAAAATCCTTTT